>CAYXAZ010000036.1:0-32262 GCA_964463085.1 uncultured Flavobacteriaceae bacterium
CACTGAACACTGAACACTGAACACTGAACACTGAACACTGAACACTGAACACTGATTTGTCAAGGCAAGAAGAATTAGATTAAAAATAAAGAATGGAAGTAGAAAATAGAAATAAAGTATTAATAACTGGTGCTGCAGGGTTCATCGGTCACCATCTTTCAAAACTATTGGTTAAAAACAATTATGATGTTGTTGGAATTGATAATATCAATGATTATTACGATCAAAATTTAAAACGGGCCAGATTGACAGATTTAGGAATTGACATTTCCAGTATCGAAGAGAATAAACCTTTAAAGGGAGACATCACTTTTATAAAATTAGACATGCGAAATGCAGATGATGTAATGAATTTGTTTAAAAAAGAAAAGTTTGATTATGTGGTAAATTTGGCTGCACAAGCAGGCGTTAGGTATTCATTAGAAAACCCTCAATCATATATTGATAATAATATTACCGGCTTTTTAAATATTTTGGAGGCTTGTAGAAAATATCCCGTAAAACATTTAGTCTATGCTTCCTCAAGTTCTGTGTATGGTTTAAGTGAGGAAATTCCATTTTCGACAAGTAGCCATACAGATCACCCTTTAGCAATGTATGCAGCGAGTAAGAAAGCCAATGAAATGATGGCGCACTCATATGCACATTTATTTAACATACCAAGTACCGGATTGCGATTTTTTACAGTCTACGGGCCTTGGGGAAGACCGGATATGGCATTGCATATTTTTACAAAAGCCATTGTTGAAGATAAAGAGTTTGAAGTCTTTAATCATGGTAATATGAGTAGAGACTTTACCTATGTTGATGATATCGTAGAAAGTGTTAAACGCTTAATTCCGAAACCTCCTACGCATAACAATCCCAAATTTGATCCTAAAAAACCAAACCCTTCAATGAGTACAGCGCCTTATCAACTGTTTAATGTTGGTAATAATAGTCCGGTAGCATTGATGGATTATGTGCATGCAGTAGAAAAAGCCTTAGGTAAAAAAGGAAAGATTGTATTCAAACCGATGCAACCCGGTGATGTGGCAGCTACTTATGCTAATGTTAAGAGTTTGTTTGATTATATAGATTTCAAGCCTTCAACTACTATAGAAGAGGGTATTAAGGTGTTTGTTGATAAATATTTGGAACTGAACACATAAATAAGGTTACATAATTCAATCCTGTAGTGAGTTTATAAGTTATCTTGAAAACTACTCTGAACTTGTATGAATTTCGCATTGACCTCTTTACTAAAATTCAACATTAATTATTGTTGATATTTTGTTAATTTCTTCGCTATTTTGACTTAAAATAAACCTATTTTTTCTTCTTAAAAATCTATCTTTACATTATTCAATATAATATAAATTGGTACTGTTTTTTTAAATAAAAATGGGACTGATAAGTGCGAAGCATTACTTTATTTAAATGAATAATTAATTTTCAGAAGAGATTTAGATGAAAAAAGTAGCCTTAATTACAGGTGTAACAGGTCAGGATGGAGCCTATTTAAGTGAATTTTTATTAAAAAAGAATTATATAGTACATGGTTTAAAACGTAGATCATCACTTTTTAATACCGATAGAATAGATCATTTATATCAAGATCCACATATTGAAAATCAAAATTTCATATTGCATTATGGTGACATGACTGATAGTACAAATTTAATACGTATCATTCAAGAAGTACAACCGGATGAAATATATAACTTAGCAGCTATGAGTCATGTACATGTATCTTTTGATATGCCTGAATATACTGCTAATGCTGATGGCATTGGTACTTTACGATTATTAGAAGCTATTCGAATCTTAAAATTAGAAGATAAAGTTCGTATTTATCAGGCATCAACTTCCGAACTCTACGGAAAAGCACAAGAAACTCCTCAAACAGAGAATACTCCTTTTTATCCACGTAGTCCTTATGCAGTAGCGAAAATGTATGCCTATTGGATAACGGTTAACTATAGAGAGGCCTATAATATTTTTGCATGTAACGGAATTTTATTTAATCATGAATCTCCTATTAGAGGAGAAACTTTTGTAACACGTAAAATTACCCGAGCAGTTTCAAGAATAGCACTGGGCTTACAAGAAAAATTTTATTTAGGTAATTTAGATGCCCAGCGAGATTGGGGGCATGCAAAAGATTATGTAAGAATGATGTGGATGTTGCTACAACATGACAAACCTGAAGATTGGGTGATTGCTACAGGTAAGACAACTTCAGTTAGAGATTTTGTAAGAATGGCCTTTCAAAAGGTTGGTATAGAGTTAGAATTTAAAGGAAACGGTGTAGAAGAAAAAGGTTATATAAAGAAATGTACAAATTCTGATTTTCAAATTGAAATTGGTAAAGAAATACTTGCAATTGATACAAGATATTTTAGACCTACTGAAGTCGATCTATTGATTGGTGATGCAACAAAAGCTAAAGAAAAATTAGGATGGATACCTGAATATAATTTACAAGCCTTAGTAAATGAAATGATGCAAAGCGATATAAAATTGATGCAAAAAGACCAATATTTAAAAGATGGTAACTATAAATCTTTGAATTATTATGAATAATAATTCAAAGATCTATATTGCTGGTCATAGAGGATTGGTAGGAAGTGCAATTTTGAAGAATTTAAAATCAAAAGGATACTCAAATTTTATTACGAAAACACATAAAGATTTAGATTTAACAAATCAAAATGCAGTTGCTGATTTTTTTGAAACAGAAAAACCCGAATATGTTTTTTTAGCAGCAGCCAAAGTAGGAGGTATTGTGGCAAATAATACTTATCGTGGAGAATTTATTTATAAAAATTTAATGATCCAAAATAATGTGATTCATCAATCATATGTTCATCAAGTAAAAAAGTTATTGTTTTTAGGAAGTACCTGTATTTATCCTAAGAATTGTCCACAACCAATGAAAGAGGAGTACCTCTTGACGGACACCTTAGAATATACCAATGTACCTTATGCTATTGCTAAAATTGCAGGCATCAAAATGTGTGAAAGCTATAATTTACAATATGACACCAATTTTATAGCAGCACAACCCACAAACTTATACGGACCCAATGACAATTTTGATCTAGAAAAATCACATGTATTACCGGCTCTAATCCGTAAAATACATTTAGGTAAAGCTTTAGAAAATAATGATTGGGAAACGATTAGAAAAGATTTAAATAAATTGCCCATTGAAGGAGTTGGTGGTCAAAATTCAAAAGAAGATATCCTAGAAATTTTATCAAAACACGGAATCAATTTCTCCCCCTTTGGGGGAGATGCCGAAGGCAGAGGGGGAATTGAAATTTGGGGCTCAGGAAAACCCATGAGAGAATTCTTATGGAGTGAAGACATGGCAGATGCCTGTGTATACCTTATGGAAAGGGTGAACGCAAAAGATATTTTCTCCCCCTTCGGGGGAGATGCCGGAGGCAGAGGGGGCATTCACATCAACATAGGTACAGGAAAAGAAATTTCCATCAAACAATTGGCAGTAACTATAAAAGATACTATTGGTTATCAAGGAGATTTATATTTTAATACAGAAAGACCTGATGGAACGTTACGTAAATTAACTGATTCTTCTAAATTAAATAAGTTGGGTTGGAAATATTCAGTTGAATTGAAAGAAGGTATTAAAAGAATGTATGAGTGGTATTTAAAAAGTAACTCATTTTGACAGATTTAAAACAAAAATCTGTTGATGCCATCATTTGGAATTTAATTCAAAGATACGGTACTCAAGTTATTAGTTTAATAATTGGTGTTATTCTGGCGAGACTATTAACACCTGCTGATTATGGTTTAATTGGTATGATCTCTGTATTTTTTGCCTTAGCTATGGTATTTGTAAACAGTGGTTTTGGAGCAGCATACATACAGAATAAAAATGCAAATGAGACTGATGCAAGCACCATTTTCTTTTTTAATTTATTTACTAGTATATTTTTTTACATCATTTTATGGTTTACGGCACCACTGATTGCTTCATTTTACAATCAAGATCAACTAGTTGATTTAATCAGGGTAGCTTCTATTGTACTGATTATTAACTCCTTTAGTATGATGCAGTCAATTAAATTAACCAAAGAAGTTAATTTTAAAAAGATGACTATCATTTCATTAATTAGTACTTTAATTTCAGGTATTGTAGGTATATTAGCGGCTTTAAATAACTTTGGAGTCTGGAGTCTGGTGTTTCAGCAATTAACACGGGCATTTACTAATGCATTAGGTTTATGGACTTTTCATAAATGGAAACCTAAAATCCTGTTCAAGATTGATTCTTTAAAAATGATGCTTTCTTATAGTTGGTGGGCTTTATCGAGTGCATTGATCAATACAATTTTTAATAATATCTATATTTTAACTATCGGTAAATTATTTCCGGTTGCTCAACTGGGTTTTTATACCAAAGCAAAAGGATATAAAAGTTTGGTTTCTGAACAACCAACATCTGCAATAGGTAATGTGTCTTTCCCGGTTTTTTCTAAACTACAGGATGATAAAAATGCCTTAAAAAACAGCTTAAAAAAATTCATACAACACACTACTTTTTTTATAGCCCCTTTTTCTGCTTTATTAATTGTGATAGCTGATCCGTTAATACTAATTGTTTTAACTAAAAAATGGATGCCAATGGTACCCTATTTTCAATTATTATTGATTAGTGGAGTATTTTACCCTCTATTGTTATTAAATGGACTGCTTCTAAATGCAAAAGGAAAAACAAAACTAAATTTTAGAATTACTTTATTTGTAAATTTTTTTAGAATTCTGAATATCATATTGATGTATAGGTTTGGTGTTATTTATATTATTTATGGAGAAATTGTTGTTTCTCTACTGACGATATTTATTAGTACACATTATGTGAAGCGGTTAATCGATTATGGAGCTATTAATCAATTAAAAGATTTATTTACAATTATTTTTTTCTCAATTATAATCGTTTTTCTAGGAAGTTCCATTTCAGCATTGATGGTAAATTCATATTTAAAAATTATTTTTGGTTTCTTTTTTGTTAGTTTTGCATATGTTGGGTTATCCTATTTTTTTAATAAAAAATTATTATTTGAATTTCTACAAAATTTTAAAAATTTTAAAAAATAATAGTTATTCTTTAAGTTAATATAAAAAATGAGTTTAAATAAAGTTGTTAAAATAGAATTACCAAAGATATTTGATAAAAGGGGTAATCTAAGCTTTTTTGAAAGTGAAAATCATATTCTTTTTGAAATTAAAAGAACATATTGGATTTATGATGTACCCGGAGGTGAAGTACGTGGCAGTCATGCTTTTAAAGAGTCGCAAGAATTTATTGTTGCGCTTTCCGGTAGTTTTGATGTAATATTACATGATGGAACAAAAGAAGTTAAATACAGTTTAAACCGTTCTTATAATGGTTTATATGTACCTAATTTACTATGGAGAAGATTAGAGAATTTTTCAACAAATTCATTAGCTTTGATTGTTTCATCAATAAATTATAATGAGACAGATTATATTAGAAATTTTGATGAATTCAAATTATTAAAGAATGAAGCTGAAAAATAATACGGTTTTTGATTGCCCCATTATTGAATTACCTAAAATCAAAAATAGAGCAGGGAATATTACACCTGTACATAACAATAATGAAATTTCTTTTGAAGTAAAAAGAATATTTTATTTATACGATATACCTGGTGGTATAGACAGAGGAGCTCATGCTCATAAAGAATGTCATCAATTTTTAATAGCCGCATCTGGAAGTTTTGAAGTTCAACTTGATGATGGTAAGGTAAAGAAAACAGTTATGCTTAATCAACCGTTTAGAGGTTTACATATACCACCTGGAATTTGGGCATCTGAAGTTAATTTTTCTTCTGGAGCTATTTGTTTAGTTTTAGCTTCTCATTTATACGATGAAAGTGATTATATTAGAGATTATAAAGATTTTTTAAAACTACAAAAATGAGTTATTTCTGTCATAAATTAGCAGATGTGCAGTCAAATAAAATTGGAGATAAAACAACTATATGGCAATTTGTAGTAATTCTTAAAGATGCTGTCATTGGTAAAAACTGTAATTTAAATGCACATATCTTTATTGAAAATGATGTAAAAATAGGTGATAACGTTACAATCAAACCAGGAGTGCAAATTTGGGACGGAATAACTATAGAAGACAATGTTTTTATAGGCCCAAATGTTACTTTTACCAATGATTTAGTTCCACGTTCTAAGCAGTATCCTGAAAATTATGAAAAGACACTAATAAAAAAATGGGCAACAATCGGAGCGAATGCAACCATAATAGCAGGTAATCATATTGAAGAATATGCTATGGTTGGTGCCGGAGCTGCCGTAACAAAACCTGTTGGTAAAAATGAGCTTTGGGTAGGGAATCCTGCTAAACATGTTGGATATGTTACTGATGAAGGTGAAATTTTGGATTTAACTCTAAAAAGTAAAAGAACGGGTAAATATTTTAGATGGAAAATCAATAAATTGATTGAAACCAATGATTAAGTTTTTAGACTTACAAAAAATCAATTCTCAATACGAAGCAGAATTAAAAGAAGCTGCTACCAGAGTTATAGATTCCGGTTGGTATCTTTTAGGGAAAGAACTTGAGCAATTCGAACATAATTATGCCAATTTTTGTGGAAGCAAATTTTGTTTGGGTGTTGCAAACGGTTTAGATGCTTTACGTTTGATCTTTAAAGCTTACATTGAGTTAGGGATCATGCAAAAAGGGGGTGAAGTCATTGTTCCCGCTAATACCTATATTGCTTCTGTACTTGCCATATCAGATAATGATTTGATACCTGTTTTTGTTGAACCAGATATAGATACTTATAATATTGATAGTTCAAAAATTGAAGAGGCAATTACATCAAAAACAAAAGCAATATTAACAGTTCATCTATACGGACAAAACTCTATAGATGAAAAAATGCTGGAGCTTTGCAAAAAGTACGATCTTAAACTTATAGAAGATGCTGCTCAATCTCATGGTGCCAAATGGAAAGGTAAAGTAACGGGAAGTATTGGTGATGCAGCAGGTCATAGTTTTTATCCGGGTAAAAATCTCGGTGCTTTAGGCGATGCTGGTGCTGTCACAACAAATGATAAAGAACTTTATAAAACAATTGATGCTTTACGTAATTATGGTTCTCATAAAAAATATGAAAATATATACCAGGGTCTAAATTCAAGGTTGGATGAAATACAGGCTGCTTTTCTAAATGTAAAACTAAAATATATACAACAGGATATAGAAGCTAGGCGAAAAGTAGCTCAATATTATTTAGAAAATATAAATCATACAGATATTATTCTACCATCTTATCATAATAACCAACCAACAACAACCAACCAACAACAAGAGGTGCATGTATGGCACCTATTTGTCATCCGCACTAAGAACAGAGATAAATTACAACAATATCTTTTAGAGAATGGTGTACAAACGTTAATACATTACCCTATACCTCCACACAAGCAAAAAGCTTATAAATCGTATAATTACATATCTTTTCCTATTACAGAAAAGATACACAAGGAGGTTTTGAGCTTGCCAATGAGTTCAGTAATTAATGTTAATGAACTAGAAAAAATTTGCAACCTTATTAATAATTTATCTGATGAAGATAATTAAGCAAGTAATATGGCGTATTTATAGAGTAATGAAGCATATTTATTTAGGGTATATTAAAATTTATCGTTTTATTTTTTTATTATATATACCAAACTTACAAAAAATAATAAAAGGGAAAATAGTTAATATTAAAAGTATAGCTGCTCCTCAGCAAATTGTTCTGTTTACGGGTTTGGGAACTGTTAAATTTGATGGTATTTGTAATTTTGGATATAAACTTGGTGGATTTAATAAGGGGGGCAGTATTGAGATCCAACCAAGATATTTGGACTCTTATGTAGTTTTTGGGAAAAATGTAGCAACAAATAATAATATTTTTATTTGTGCAGCTAATTATATTGAGATAAGAAAAAACACTAGAATTGGGCAAAATGTTACAATAATGGATTTTGAAGCACATGGAATTAATCCAGACAAAAGGAATAAAGTAGGTGAAATAGGTAAAGTAATAATTGGAGAGAATGTATGGATAGGAAATAATGTAATTATCTTAAAAAATTCTATAATCGGTAAAAACTCTATTATTGCAGCGGGGGCTGTTCTTTCAGGAAGTTTCCCTAATAATGTTATTATTGGAGGGATTCCTGCAAGAATTATTAAATACATCAATGACAAATAAGAATTTTTATAGGAATAAAATGACTACCATTTCTCTTTTCTGACTTATTCAAATTTGGGGTGAAATAACTTGAGAGGTTAAGGTTTTTAGGTACAAAAGTTACTTTTGCTAATGATTCAATTTCACATTCTAAAAAATATCCTGAATATTTAGTAAATAAAATTAATATTTTTGAATAGTCAAATAATAGTAAAATCAGATTTATATGTGCAGAGTGTTGTAAAATCAAAAGTTAGCATCATAAATATTTTAAGAACCGCTTTCTAAGATTGTCCACCAATACTATCAAAAAATTGACTATCAAAATATTAAAAATGAAGACAAATAAGCTCGTCTCTTACTGTTTATTAAGTTATAATCAAGAAGAGTTTATAGAAGAAGCTATTCAAGGCGCTCTTGATCAGACATATTCAAACTTGGAAATTATAATTTCGGATGATGCTTCAACTGATTTGACATTTGAAATTATTAAATCTGTTGTAGAAGGTTATAGAGGATCTCATAAAATTATTTTAAATCAAAATGAAAGAAATTTAGGTATTGGTGCACATTTTTCTAAAGTATGTAAAACAATAGCAAAAGGAGATTATATTATTACGGCTGCTGGTGACGATATTTCGAAATTGGAACATGTAAAGATTGCTGCTAAATTGATGGATTCCGAAAATGTTGTTATGATTGATTTTAATGGTGAAATTATAGATAATAAAACAAGTATCATCGGTCAGCGAGATTTAAATTATTATATAAAAAAATTCACTATTAAAGACTATTTGAAATTTAATACAATTCAATCGTTTGCTCCGGGTAGAATAATAAAGAAAGAACTTTTTCAGAAATTTAATTTAATATCTTCTAATTGTCCAACAGAAGATTCAGTAACGGTTTTAAGAAGTTTATTATTGGGAGGCTTTTTAAGAGTTAATGAAGCTTTAGTCCTCTATCGAAAACATGACTCTAATACATCCAGTATGAATAATTTAAGTAAAATGTCGAATATGAGAATTATTGCACAATATTTCGAAGATGTTTTACATTTATATGACAATAATTTTATCTCTGACAAAAAATGTTCTCTATTGTTAGATAGAATTCATTTAGAACTTGAGATAAGAGATAAAAAACATGAAATAAATCATAACTATTTTTCATCAATACTTTCTTCTTTTTGGCTACGTATTAGAATTCATTTGTTAAAAAATAAAATAAAAGGGTAGATGAACAATATATATATTTATTGGTTTAAATTAAAAAATGGAAAGGCAAATTTTGGAGATGAAATTGGACCTTATATTGTTTCCAAGCTTTCAGGTTTAAATATTATTTTTATCAATCCTATAAAAAAAAATATTCGCAAAAAATTAATTGATAGTATATTAAATAGTCAAAATGACTATTCTTTTATTGACCTACTTAAAATATTATTTGGTAAGAAGAGAGTTCTTGTTACGGCGGGAAGCATTTTAAATCATTTTAATATAAGTTCATGCGATATTTGGGGATCAGGTATAATTAAAAAAGATGAAAAAGTCCATAATGCAAAGTTTTTTGCTTTAAGAGGGAAATATTCACAATTAAGACTTGGTGAGTTAAGATATGATGTGCCGGATGCAATAGGAGATCCAGCATTATTATTGCCCTTAATCTTGCCAATTCAAAATGTTAAACGGTATAAGTTAGGAATAATACCACATTATGTACATTATGAAAACTTAAAAAATAGGTACAATTCTAAAGATATATTAATAATAAATTTATTGGATAATAGTATTGAATCAATACTTGATAAAATTAATTTATGTGAATTTACTATTTCAAGTTCTTTACATGGTATTATTGTATCACACGCTTATAATGTACCATGCTTATGGTATAATTTGGATGAAAAACCTCTATTTGGTGATGATATTAAGTTCGATGATTATTTCTCTTCTGTAGGAATTAAAGAATATAAACCTTTTACTTTACCAAAAAATGAAGATATCAATGAATTTGTAAATACTTTAGCATTTAAAATACAATCTGAAAAATTAATAAATAGTATTCAAACTAATCTAAAGGTAATTCAAAAGAATCTTATAAATTCTGCTCCTTTTCCTATTAAAAAAGAATTCAAATAGCTAATTATCTATACAAATTGTTATTTCGTTGCGAATAACTAATATTAGAAGAAGTTTAATAATGATTATTTAAATAACATAATAAGCTGTGAAACTGTGCATATTATTGTCAACTATTGACCAAGGAATCAATAATGTAAAAAGTGTTGTTTTAAATTACAGAGAAGACGTGTCCTATATAATTTCACATCAGTATACCTCTGAAAAATTTAAATTTATTCCGTCTGGATTACATCGAAAAGATATATTTGTTTCTCAGATACCAGGATATGGGGTAACAAAATCAAGGAATAATGCTATAAAACTAGCTAAGGGTAAAATAGGATTATTTTCGGATGATGATGTCACTTATACCAATGAATACTTTGATAAAATTATAAAGGCATTTTCAGTTAATAAAGATCTGGATATTGCTTTGTTTAAAATAAAAACACCTAAGGGATTTCCAGAATATAAAAATTATCCAAAAAATAAACTTAAAATTTCAAAGCTTCCATTTTCAGTTGGAACAATTGAAATTGCTTTTAATATCAATAGAATTAAAGAATCGAAAATCAATTTCGATGAAAGATTTGGAGCAGGACAAAGATTACTAATAGGTTCTGATGAAAGTATTTTTGTTTTAGATTGTGTTAAAAAGGATTTAAATATTTGGTTTATACCTGAATACGTTGTAAATCATCCATTTGAAAGTACGGTTAAATTTTTACCAAAATACGACAAACGCAGAGTTAGTGTGAATGGAGCATTCGATGCAAGAATTAATGGTATCAGTTCAATTCCAAGAGCATTTTTACATACCATTAAATTTCTTCCTGATTTAGTTAAAAACAAAAAAAATCCTTTAAAATATTTATTTGAAAGATTGTCTGCTGCAATATATATTTTAAAAACGAATTAAATATTGAATTTGTAGATTTAATATTGTTCTTAAATAAATTATACAATACTTTGAATGAAAAAGAAAATATTATTTATCGCTCTACATTATCCTCCATCTGAAGGTATAGCTGATATTAGAGCTACTAACATTGTTTCACAATTATCCAAAAATGAATTTGATGTTACGGTATTAACATTAAATAAAAATTATTATAGTAAACAAAGTAAGAAAATTGTGAAGAAGGTTAAAAATATTGATACTATACGTGTTAATTATTTTTTGAGGTTAGATGCAGGCAATGTTATTGGAAATACAAAAATTCCTAAAATTTTAAGGAGATCTCTTTTAAGGTTATTACCATATTTTGGACTTGATTATTTATTTTTTTGGCAAAAAAATGCAATAAGAGAGGTGTTGAAAAAAAATAAAAAGTACGATTTTATAATTGCAACGGGTCCCCCTTTTTCAAATTTTTTATTAGCAAAAAGACTTTCGAAGATATTAAGTTGCAGATATATTATAGACTATAGAGATCCATGGACTTTATCAGCGCATGGACTGAATTCATCTAAAAACATTATTAACAATGTGTTAGAAAGGGAAATTCTTAAAAAGGCATCTTTAATTATCTTTAATTCACCTTCAATGAAAAAGGTAATGTTAGATAAGTTTAAAATTAATAAATCAGTAGTTATTACAAATGGTTTTGACTTGTCTGATTTTCAAAATATTCCCGAACGGAGATTTGAAAAATTCACAATTTCTTATGTAGGTAATTTTTATATACCTAAAAGAACAATTGATCCATTATTTCAGTCATTAAAAAAAATTAAGGAGAATAATAAAGAAATTTATGAAAACATTAGTTTTATTTACTGCGGTCGTGCAGGTGAATACATTAATTTAAAATCGATTGAATATGGAATCGAAGAAATAGTAATTAATAAACAACTAGTGACAAGGGATGAGGCCTTTTCTATTACTAAAAACTCTAATTTATCAGTTATAATTTCAACTGTTTTTAATAATAGCAACATTAGTGAAAGATCGATTATTCCAGGTAAAGTATTTGAAGCATTAGCGATGAATACAATAATTTTATGTATTTCACCACCACAAAGTGATATTCGGGAAGTTGTTTCTAGAAATAATAGAGGGCATATTGTAAGTGGAACTGAAATCAACAAATTGACTAACTTTATTGTTAATGATTATATGATTGGAAATGAAAGTATAATTTCTGATAATAATGAATATCAATGGAAAAATTTAATTAAAAAACTTATTAACGAACTAAATTAATATAGACTTTTCAAAAATGAATTTTATTTGAACATTTAAATATGAATTATGTCTGATTTTATATGAATAAAATATTTGTTTTTCTTTTTACTTTAGGTTTCATCTATTTTGCTAGAATAGAAAGCTTCACCTTGATTTTTCAAAGAATTGTAATTCCTCTAACTTTTTTGTTTGCTTTTACAAAAAATACAAACATAATTCCTAAGGTTGGTATTTTGTGGTATTATTTCATGTTTATTTTATATGCAACTATTAGTTTTACTCATACAATAAATTTAGAAAATACACTGAGATTTTTTCAATTAATGTTAGGGTCTTTTATGATTATATTTATTTATGTAACCATTTTGATTCGAAACCCAAATAATATTTATCCTATATGTAATGCCTTAATTATTGCTTCAGTCTTATTTGTTTTTTCTTTTGAACCCACATTAGGTAACCCACTTGAAGAAAGAAATAGAGGCATTACTTCAAATCCAAATTTGTTGGGAATGTTTATGCTTTTTGGTATTTTTTCAATTGCCATTTTATGGAATAAAATTAATTCTCAAACCAAATTAATTTTGACAGGTGTTTTTCTTTTAACATTATATGGAATAATTGCTTCTGCCTCAAGGAAATCATTATTTTCTGCTGGTATTTTTATGGCATTATGGCTAACGATTATTTTTAAGAGTGAAAAAAATCTAATTAAAATTTTATTTATAACATTTTCGGTAGTAACAGTTACATATTTTGTTTATGAAATGTATTTCTTAGACTCTTATATGGCATTTAGGATGGATTATGTTGATGAATCTGGTGAAAGTAGGTATGAAATAGCAAAGGAGGGTATGAAACTTTTTAAATCATCACCAATTTTTGGAGTTGGACTAGGAACATTTCAAGATCATTCTCAATTTGAAAAATATGCCCATAATGATTTTTTTGAATTAATAGCAACACTTGGTATAATTGGTTTGGTAATTTATATGTTAATTTATCTTTGGTTAATAAATTTAATTCGTAAAGCTAGAAGGACAATCAAAAATAATAACATTAGGTATATTTTAACCGTTTTTCTTTATATAATCTTGACAATGATTATTTTAGGGTTAGGAAGACCTCATTTTTTTGATATATTTAGTATGGGGTTATTTGGTATTATGTCTGGTTATACTCTTGGAGTTTTATTAAATAGAAATAAGATAAATGAAAATTAAATATTTGAACACTGATGAATATGAAAAATGGGATAATTATGTAACATTACATGAAAAAGGAACAATTTTTCATAAAGCAACTTGGCTAAAACAACATATTGGAGAGTTTAAAATACTGACAATTCAGGAGGATTCAAAAATTATGGGAGGGTTTGCTTATTTAGTTTCAAAAAAAGCAGGTATTAAAGGAGTGTTTAGACCTTCATATACGCCATATTATCATCCAATAATTAATGAGTTTTCTGAGGATTGTAATTCTGAAAAAGAAATTGAAATATTATTGATGTTATTAAATCAAATCAAAAAACAAAACGTTTCATTAATTTTTGATTCAAAAACGAAATATTTTTACCCATATCAAAAAGCTGGGTTTAAAGTTAAACCTAAATTAAACTATATAATTAAGCCTTCCCTTTTTTTGAATTCCATCACTAAAAGAAAACGAACTAGTATAAATAGATATGAAAAATTATTTGAATCTGGGGGATTAAAAGTTGTTGTAGACAATGATGCAAATGAATTATTATCTATGTGGGAAGATTTTGGAAAAGAGAAATCTATAAACACCTATATTCCACTATTAAAAAACTTATTTCTTAAAGATTTAATAAATAATTATTGGGGTTGTGTAAAGATTTATTCAAAAGATAATAGATTGTTAACTGTAGGATTATTTTTATTTGATGAAAAGAAATTATACAATATGATTCCGATAGTGAATTATAAAATATTAGAGAAAAAAGAAAAAAATATAGGAGATTATTTATACTATAAATTAGTAGAAATAGCTAAAGAAAAAGATTTACTATTTGATTTTGAAGGTTCAGAAATTTATGGAGTTGAAAAAATGTATAGAAGGTTAGGAGGTAAATTAGATTTAAAATACACAGCAACAAACTTTAATTTAAGATTAAATATTTTGTATAGCCTATTGAATATTTATAAAAATATTAAAAGCGATTAATTTAAAATGGGAGTGTTTTTAATCTATCATAATAAGCATAAAAAATTGATTAATGAATTACAAATCATTAAGACTTTTGAGAAAAAAGGTTTAGAAAAAATAGATAAAATTAACACTAAAGAGTTCATTTTTTATATTGGGAAAAATTTAAGAAAAAAGAAAGATTTTTACAGTGATAATAATTATGACATTTATTCTTTCGGAACTTTTATATATAAGTCAAAAAGTAAAGGAGAATCACTAAAATATTTTTTGAAAGACTTTTTAACAAATAGAATCGATGAAAACTCAATATTTGGAATTTTTCAGTTATTGATCATTGATAAACTTAAAGGCACCTATGAATTAATTAATGATAGATCTAACATTTATGATTTATATTATTTACGAAATCATGAGGAAATAGTTTCAAATTCATTCATAACTTTATTTAAAAGTTTAAGGTACTCTTTTTCAATTGACAAAAAATCTTTGGCTCAGAATGTTTTTCTTGGATATATAATTGGTCAAGGAACCCTTATTAATGAAATAAAAAAACATTCCAAGAATAAAAATTATAAAAATAAAAAAGACCAAACCTCTGTAATTAAAAGAACTGACGAATTAATAGATCTACTAGATAATATATACCATGAAATTTCAATTTCATTTGATAAAGAGACTTTTGATATTGGTTTGTCTGGTGGTTATGATAGTAGATTAAATTTAGTTCTTGGTAAAGATAAAGTTGAGTTTTCTGCTCATACTCACATAAAAAAAGTAGATAAAAGAGATTATAATATTTCTAAAATTTTAGCTGATAAATGTAAAATTGAACTCAAAACAGAGAAAAGCGAATTTATTGATAACAAAAATGAAACAGAATCTAAAAAATTATTAGAAGATACTTTTTACTTTTATGACGGGAGAGTTTCGATAAATACGGGTTTCTTAAATGATATTTATTCCCGAAATTATAGAGAAAATCTTGTAAAAAAGTCAAAAGTTTCGTTATCTGGATTTGGAGGGGAAATCTTTAGAAATTATAATAATATTCCAAAAAAACCAATAAGTATTAATAATTGGTTGTATCATTTTGTGGTTAATCCCTTTAAATTTGAAGCAATACAATCAGAACAAGAGCGTTATGATTTTAAAAAGATTTTAAAAGAATTATTATTAGAAGATGATTTTTTAGAAGAAAAGAAAACGAGAATAGGGTTCAATCAAATGTTTGATTATTACCCGAAAATATGGCTTAAGTATGTACTTTCTGTCAAAATATTTACTGAGAATCAGTTATTATACTATCTAATGCCCTTGATTGATTATCAAGTCATAAATCAAACTCCATTTATTAGAGACAAAGTCAAGAAAGACAATTTTTTTGAAGCTAAATTGATTAATTCTTTATCTAAAGGCTTATCAGATGTTACTTCTAACTATGGCTATAATTTTTCTGAAATTCCTAAAATTACAAGAATGAAAAACAGAATATTAACCTCAAGAACTTATTTGAGAGTTAAAGCGAAGTTATATAAAAGGAAAGAATTTAAAAGCGTAATTGAGGATCAGTTTGTTTTAAAATTAATTGATAAAGTGATTGAGGAATTAGATTATAAAATAAAAAAGGAAGTATTCCTTTCAAATAAAACTTGGGCATTAAATATTGCATCAATAGGTTATTTACTTAGCGAGATCAATAATAATGAAAATAAATAAAAATATTATAAATATTCTTCATAATTCTAAACTAATGAATAGAATTACACCTTCTTTCTTAAGAGAGTATGTGAAGAAAAAATCAAATTATTATCTGCAAAACTTTAAAAGTTGGAAAAAAACTAATGAGTTTATAGGAACACCTTATGAATTTAGCTATATAGGAGACTCAAAAGAGACAATTGGAATTATATTTGATTTTACACAAAGACATGTAAATTATATGAGAGCATGTCATGAAATGAAAGTATCTTACGAAGTTGTTGATGTTTTTTCCAATAATTGGTATGGAAGTATTATCAAAAGGAAGCATATTGACAAATATGTTGTTTGGCCAACTGTATATTCAAGTATTTGGAAAGAGATAATTGACGAAAGAATTAGTATTATTCAAGATAAATTAAAAAAAATCGTAATGCCTGATTCTTATTCAATTTGGCTATATGAAAGTAAGAGGAGAAATGCAGATTGGTTTAAGATGAATAATATTAAAATTCCAGAAACTAATGTTTTTTATAAATATGAAGAAGCATATCAATATTTACTTAATACGAGTTACCCTTTAGTTTTCAAAACAGACTTAGGTGCAGGAGCAACTGGTGTGAAAATCTTTGATAATAAAAGTTCAGCAATAAAATTCTTAAAAAAAGTATTTTACAAGTCTTTTATTGCGAATAGAATGGATCCCAGAGATTCACAATGGGGACATGCTTTATTTCAAGAGCATATAAATATTAAAAAAGAATGGAGAGTTGCTCGAATAGGCAATAGCTACTTTGTTCGTGAGAAAATTAAAGTTGGTAAATTTCATAGTGGTTCAGGTAATGTTAAATGGAGAAAACCAAATGATAAAATTCTAAATTTGGCGAGAAAAATAACTGATTTGGGCAATTTTACAAGTATGGCTGTTGATATTTTTGAAGATTTTAATGAGAATTTATTTGTGAATGAAATGCATACTGTGTTTGGAGTGAAAGAGATAAGAGAAGATGAAAATACAGGAAAATGGACATATGATGGCAAATTTTGGAATTTTGAACAAGGCTATTTTTCTAAAAATCAATTTGCAAATGAGCGTATAAAATTAATTTTAGAATTATAAAGTTAAAAATTTTATATATCGTTGATTCTTTTCCTTCAGACAAAAGTAGAATGACAGGTGTTTTTACTTATCGTCAAATTGATAAATTAAAGAGTGAATTTGATATTGAGGTAATTTATTTAAGAAATTTTAGCCCTAAAAGGTCAATAAAATCTTATAGAACATATAATTCAATTAAAGTTACTACGATTAGTTTGCCATTATTAATGGTTGAAACTACTAGCTTAAAATTATTAAGTATTTTTATTTATTCTAAAATTGTTAAGCTTTTATTAAGAAATTATGATTATGACATTCTTCATGCGGTTGGTGGGGCTTTTTCTGGACTAATTGCATCAGAAATAAAAAGAAAAAACAGAAAACTTATTGTTCAATATAATGGTTCTGATGTAAATGTAAGTCTAAAAAAATATAGAATATCAAAATGGGTAATATCAAATATTAATAAAGTTGACCATTACGTTTTTGTTAGTAAAAATTTGAAGGACGTATTTTATATCTATTTCAAGGGGTCTAAAAATAATTTTTCGATTATACATCGTGGTGTAAATTTAGACGAATTTAAACCATTTTCAAAAGGTCATACAAAAATTAGATTTTTGTATTTAGGAGGATTTTCACCTATAGGTTTTTCTGAATATGATATAAATCAAAAGGGAGGAGTAACATTGTTAAACGCATGGAAAAAAATAGATTCAAAGAAGAATGCTGAATTGAGGTTTGGAGGAAATAACACTACAGAAAAAATTCTAGCAAAATATAATTTAAAAAATCCGCATGTGGTTTTTATTGGGAAATTAAGTCCTGAGAAGGTTAAAGAAGAGTATGATTTGGCAGATGTTGTCATTATCCCTTCTTTAAGTGAAGGTTTACCCAATGTATTGTTTGAATCTATGGCAAGCGGATTAGCAGTTATTGGTACTGATGTCGGTGGTATTTCTGAAATTTTGACAGATAATAAAGGAGGATATCTTATAAATCCTAATAATGAAAAAGAATTGGTTGATAGAATAAGCACTTTAATTCAAAATAAAGAGAAAATAATAGAATTTGGTATATATAATAGAAATTTTTCAGAATTATATTTAGATAGTTCTTTGGCAATTACAAGGTTATCATTAATATATGAAAAATTGATTGATAATGAACAAAATGAACAAAACTTGAGATGAGAATTTTACATTTATGTTCATATTATTTTGGTTCAAATCTCTATAAAAGCTTATTTGAAAATATTGATTATTTAAATGTGAGTCAAGAGGTATTAGTAACTACTTATAAAAATTCAATTAATAATGATAAAATTGTAGATTTAAAATATGGAAATTTTAGAAGTGAACAAATATGGAGTAAAACAGATAGAGTCTTATACTTCAAAAAAATTAAAAAGGCAAGCTTAAAGATTAGGAATAATTTCGAGATGATTCATGCTCATACTATGTTTTCTGATGGAGGTGTTGCCTATAAATTGTTCAAGAAATATAATAAACCTTATATTGTTGCTATTAGAAATACTGATATTAATTTTATTTACAAGTATCGATTTGATTTACGGGAATATGGTCATGAAATTTTAAAAAATGCAGAAAAAATTATTTTCATTTCACCATCTTATATTGATAAACTAATTAAAGCTATTCCAAAAAAAGTATCACTTCAAATAAAACATAAATTTGAAGTTATTCCAAATGGTTTAGATGAATATTGGATTAGGAATGCAAAATCACGTAAAGTTTTACATAAAAATTTAGTTTATTTTGGAGAAATTACAAAGAATAAAAATATAGAACAATCAATAGAAGCATTTCATTCTGTTAAAAATAGTTTGAGTTTGAAATTTTTTTATGTAATAGGGTTTTTGAATAAAACGAAATATGAATTAAGTTTAAAACAAAAATTATCTAATTTTGATGATGTCATTTTAATTGATAAAATAAAAAAAGAAAAATTACTTATAATACTTTCTAAATGCGACATATTTCTTATGCCATCAAAACATGAAACTTTTGGCCTTGTTTATTTAGAAGCATTATCACAATCAATACCAATTATTTATACTAAAAATGAAGGTGTAGATAAATGTTTTAGAGAAAAAGTTGGAGAACCTATTGAATTCAATAGTATAGATCAATTGAAGGATGCCATTTTAATAATTTATGATAATTATGATTTTTATCAGAAGAATTTACCTGAAGAGATAAACTCTTTTAAATGGCCTCTAATTGCAAAAAAATATATTAAATTATATAATAAAATCTTAAAACA
Organism: uncultured Flavobacteriaceae bacterium; assembly: GCA_964463085.1. Lineage (GTDB taxonomy): Bacteria > Bacteroidota > Bacteroidia > Flavobacteriales > Flavobacteriaceae > Aureibaculum. The sequence continues at coordinate 19,807 of CAYXAZ010000036.1, forward strand.
ATAAATAATAGAGGATTTAAATATGAAAATAATCGTTTCTCACGATATTGATCATTTGTACTGGAATGAGCACTATTTAAAAGATTTATATTTTCCAGGAACAATATATAGAAACTCTAAAGGTCTTTTAAAAGGAAAAATTAGTTGGACTCTTTATAAAAAACGTTTAAAATGTTGGGGACGAATCCATAAAATACCTGAGCTCATAGAATTTTATAAAAAAGTGAATAGCAAAGCAAATTTTTTCTTTGGTATGGATAATGCATTGCACTTGTCTTATAAATATAAAAAAGCAAAGCCTTGGATTGATAAACTTATAAAAAATGGACATAAAGTTGGTGTGCATGGTATTGCATATAATAATGCAAAACAAATTGAAACAGAATATAAAAGGTTTAAAAATATAAGTAACATAAAGATATTTGGAATACGCACACATTACTTGCGTTTAAATGATAGATCTCACAAAATGTTTGATAATCAAGGTTATCTGTACGATTCTTCGATTAATAGTATAATGAAACCTTTTAGAGTAAATAGGATGTGGGAAATTCCTATTAGCATTATGGATGCTTCTTTGGTAGAAAATGCTCAGTTAAATCAAGATTTAAGTATTTGGAAACAAAATACCTTAAAGCATATAGAAAAAGCTAAAGAAAAAAAACTACCCTATTTTGTAATTAATTTCCATGATGTATATTTTTCTGATGAATTTCCTATTATTAGAGAATGGTTTGTCTGGGTGGTCAATTTATTAAGAGATGAAAATCACCAATTTATTACCTTTGAAGAAGCTGTAAATGAGTTGAATAATAAGCACCTATTTTTTGATAATAATTAAATTAAAAAGTTGATTACAAAAAAAATTTGGTATATATCTAAATATGCATTAAGTCCAACCCAAAGAGGACCTAGCAGACAGTATTTATTCTCAAAATATTTTGCTTTAAAAGGATATGAAACAATATTAATTTCTTCAAATTCAAATGGTTTTCACTATGAAAAATTTAAAGGGGATTATAAATTTTTAAAAGAAAATGGTTTTAAGCATTTTATACTTAAAGGAAGTAAAATTGATCTTGGTTTTAACTTAAAAAGAATATACAGCTGGGTTTTATTTGAATACCGATTGTTAAAATTTTTAAAAAGGAAAACTATTCAAAAGGAAGATACGGTTATTGTTTCTTCTTTATCTATTTTGACTTTTTTATCAGGTGTTTTTTTAAAAAGAAAATATGAGGTCAAACTAATTGTAGAAGTTAGAGATATTTGGCCACAAACTCTAATAGAGTTTAAAAATTTGAGTAAAAATAATCCTTTGGTATTACTCCTCTCAGCTATTGAAAAAAAAGCTTACAAAGAAGCAGATGTTATTGTTGGCTCTATGGGTAACTTAGGAGAACATATAAAATTAGTAGCTTCAGGGAATGAACATAAATTTCAATATATACCGATGGGTTTGGATACTTCGGTTTTAAGTGAAAAAGAAATCAAAGAAAATAGAAATGATGATTTTTTTATTGTAGGATATGCCGGTACAATTGGAAGAGCAAATAAAATTGATTTAATTTTAGAGGCTGCTAAAATTTTGAAAAATAAAACTAAAATAAAGTTTGAAATATTAGGTGAAGGTGTTTTAAAAAATTTTTATATTAAAAAATATAATCAATTGAAAAATGTTGAATTCCTTTCAAAAGTTGAAAAAAGTAAAGTTGGAAAATTTTTGAATAAGTGCGATATTTTATTGAACCCTTGGGAAGACAACACATTATACCAATTTGGAGTTTCACCAAATAAATGGATAGATTATATGTATGCAGCTAAGCCAATAATAGTTCCATTTAATGGTTATAAAAATATTATAAATGAAGCGAAATGTGGTGAGTTTATTGAAACTGATAAGCCACAATTACTTGCTGATACAATTTTAAAATATTATAAAACACCTAAAAAGGAAAGAGAAAGAATTGGCATGAACGGTAGAGCTTATCTTGAAAAAAAATTAACTTATAATATTCTTTCAGATAAATATATTGAGTTATTTTGATTATGTATAAAAAATACATCAAAAACATTTTAGATTTCTTTTTAGCTCTGATTGGTTTTATTTTGTTGAGTCCAATATTTTTGTTGGTAATATTTTTTCTAACCATAGCGAATAGAGGCAATCCTTTCTTTCTTCAGGCTCGTCCAGGAAGAGATGAAAAAATATTTAAGGTCATCAAGTTTAAAACAATGACTGATGAAAGAGATGCACAGAATAACTTATTACCCGATGCAGAACGTTTGACCGGAATAGGTAACTTTGTACGAAAAGCATCATTAGACGAAATACCACAATTACTCAATGTCATTAAAGGCGATATGAGTTTAATAGGACCCAGACCTTTACTGCCCGAATATTTGTCCTTGTATGATAAAGAACAAAGAAAAAGACACAATGTAAAACCTGGAATTACCGGCTGGGCTCAGGTAAATGGCAGAAATACCATTAGCTGGCAACAAAAATTTGAGTATGACATTTGGTATGTTGAAAATATAAATTTTTGGTTAGATGTAAAAATAGTATTTTTAACCATTAAAAAAGTACTGCTATCCGAAGGAATATCTGCTGATGGTAGTGCAACTATCGGACGTTTTAAAGGAAATTAATATGATATTATACGGTGCTAGCGGTCATGCAAAAGTTGTCATTGACATTTGTGTAAATACTAATCAAAATATCACCGCAATTATTGATGACAATAAAGAAATTATTTCCCTATTAAATTATCCGGTGGTTCAACTTGAAAACTTAAATACCAGAACTGATAAATGGTTAATTTCCATTGGTAACAATAAAATTAGAAAGAGAATTGCAAGTAAACTTCAATTTGAATTTGATATTGCCATCCATCCTGATACTACTATTGATAAGACTGTTGATATTGATGTAGGTACAGTTGTTATGGCAGGTTCTATTATAAATTCATCTACACAAATTGGTAAACATTGTATCATTAATACTTCTTCTTCTATTGACCACGACTGTTCTATTGAAGATTTTGTACATATATCTCCAAATGCAACCCTATGTGGTAGAGTTTTGGTTGGTGAAGGAACTCATATTGGTGCCGGTGCAATTATCATTCCGAATATTAACATTGGAAGATGGTGTACCATAGGTGCAGGATCTGTTGTATTAAATGATATTCCGGATGGAACAAAGGTTGTTGGAAATCCAGCTAGAATTATATAGAAAAAATTAATAGCATAGCATTATAATTTCAAGAAAAAAATGAAACTAGACATCATCGCTGGAGCTCGCCCCAACTTTATGAAAATAGCTCCAATTATTTCTGAATTAGAAAGAGTAAGTAATAAAATTCAGTACAGATTAATTCATACAGGGCAACACTATGATAAAAAAATGTCAGGCAGTTTCTTTGAACAATTAGGCATTCCTAAACCACATGTGAATTTAGAAGTTGGTTCAGGTACTCAAGCCGAACAAACAGCTCGTATCATGGAACGGTATGAGGCATTATTATTAAAAAAACCGGCAGATTGGGTATTGGTAGTTGGTGACGTTACATCAACGATGGCTTGTAGTATTGCGGCTAAGAAGTTACAAATGGGTGTGATTCATGTAGAAGGAGGTATCCGCTCAAATGATTTAACCATGCCCGAAGAAATTAATCGTATGGTAACAGATTCAATAACGGACATTTTTTACACAACCAGTGAAGAGGCAAATGAAAATTTAAGAAAATTGGGGCATGACGAAAGTAAGATCAGATATGTTGGAAATACGATGATTGATACCTTACTCAAAAATATGTCAAGATTCCAAAAAGCGGTAGCATGGAATGCTTATCAACTTAAAGAAAAAGAATATTTTGTAATGACTTTACATCGCCCTGCCAATGTAGATGAAGAAACACAATTAAAAGCTTTGATTGATGAAATAGTTAAAGGAGCGAAGGGAATGCCAATTATTTTTCCTGTTCATCCACGTACCGCAAAAATCTTAAAAATAATTGGTATTGAAGCCGAGAACTTACATATGATAGAACCATTGGGGTATTTGGAGTTTAATTATTTGGTACAACATGCTTTTGCTGTAATAACTGATTCCGGTGGAATTACTGAAGAAACCACCGTGATGAAAGTTCCTTGTATGACCTTACGGAATAATACCGAACGTCCTGAAACCATTACAATTGGCACCAATGAATTAGTAGGAACTAATCCGGATAATGTAGCGCCATTTATGGAAAAATTGCATAAAGGAGAATGGAAATCAGGAGAAATACCTTATTTATGGGATGGGCATGCTGCAGAGAGGATTGTTAAGGACTTATTAGAATTATAATTGAATGGAAGAAAAAATTTGGCTTTCTTCTCCTCATTTAACTGGTGAAGAACAAAAATATATAAAAGAAGCTTTTGATACTAATTGGGTAGCGCCTTTAGGACCAAATGTAAACGGATTAGAACAAGATATCTGTGATTATACCGGTACAAAAGCTTGTACTGTATTAAGTTCTGGTACTGCGGCCATACATTTAGCTTTGATACTATTAGGCGTAGAAGAAAATGATGAAGTATTATGCTCTTCTTTTACCTTTTCTGCAACGGTAAACCCTATACGATACCAAAAAGCCATTCCAATTTTTGTAGATTCTGAAAGAGATACATGGAATATGAGTCCTGAGTTATTGGAAGCAGCCATTAAAGATAGAATATCTAAGCATAAAAAACCTAAAGCAATTTTATTAGTCCATTTGTATGGAATGCCTTCAAAGATGGAGGAGGTCATGGCAATTTCCAAAAAATATGACATTCCTGTAATTGAAGACGCTGCAGAAGCCATTGGAGCAACATATAAAGGAAAGGCCATGGGTACTTTTGGAGAACTTGGTATTTTTTCATTTAATGGGAATAAGATCATTACCACTTCAGGAGGGGGAGCATTGATTTCCAATGACCCTGAATATTGTAAAAAAGCTACTTTTTTAGCAACACAAGCTAGAGATGCAGCCCCGCATTATCAACATTCTCAGATAGGTTATAATTACAGAATGTCTAATATTGTTGCCGGTATTGGCAGGGGACAACTAGAAGTACTGGATGATAGAGTAGTAGCCAGAAGAAAGAATTTTGATTTTTATAAAAACGAAATATCAGGTATTAATGAAATTTCTTTTGTTGAAGAACTTGAGGGTTTTTACACTAATAGATGGTTGACAACTATTTTAACAGATAGTTTTGAAACCAGAGAAAAAATTAGATTGACATTAGAAAAACAAAATATTGAATCTCGCCCTCTCTGGAAACCTATGCATTTACAGCCCATTTTTCATGAATACCCGATGTATGGAGATGGTACATCAGAAAATTTATTTCAAAAAGGTTTATGTTTACCAAGTGGTTCAAATTTAACAGAAAAAGAATTACAAAGAATAGTCTATCATATAAAATCTAATGTATAAATATTTATTTTGTCATTCCTGCGTATGCAGGAATGACAAAATAAGAAAAAGACATTTTATATGTCTTGATAAAACAAATTTTTAAGCATAAATAATATTATTTGTGCTTTTTTCATTTAGAATCACGACCTTTGTAAAATAAAAAAGAAAAGTTTCTTCAGTAATTAACGTGAGTTCGAGATGTCAACAAGTGTAATCTTTTGTTAATCAATTGTTTAATAGCATAATAACAGAATGCTGATAATCATATATTTATCAGTTTATAAGTACTTTGGTTATATATTGAACTCACGTTAATTATCTTGATTCAGTTATTATTAAGTTGTATGTTAAAATCATTTTTTTTAAAAGGTGCGAATGCCTCAGTTGCAAGATGGGTGGTTTTATTGATTGATACTTCCTTAGTATTACAAACTTTTTTTATAGCTTACCTTATCAATTTTAACTTTAAATTGAGCTTTCAACAATTTGGTTTCTTTTCACAATTACTTTTAGTTACAGTCATTGCAATACTAAGTTTTTTAATTGTTGGTTCATATAAGGGAACGGTTAGGCAAACAGGAATAAAAGATGCGTTAAACGTATTTTATGGAGTTAGTATTCTTTTTATCATACTTGTATTAATAACATTATCAGATAGGAAATTTAACATTACGAATAGATTAGCAGTTCCGTTTTCTGTAATGACTATCCACTATTTATTGAATATTATTGTACTAATTGCAAGTAGATATATTTTTAAGCGGGTAATATTTAGAGTTTTAAATGAGTATAAAGCACCTATAAGAACACTCATTTATGGTGCCGGAGAAGCAGGATTGTTAACTTATGCAACCATTAATAATGATATAAATAATCGTGCTAATATTGTAGGATTTATAGATGATGACAAACGAAAAATAGGTAAAAAATTCAATAGAGTTAAAGTATATGCATCTGATGTTATTACAAATGAATATGTTACAAAGAATGCTATAAAAGAAATTATTGTCTCTGTCCAAAATATAAAACCTTACCGTTTAATGGAAATTGTCGATTCATTATTAGCATTACCGGTAAAAGTAAAAATAGTGCCTTCAATTGATAAATGGATCAATGGTGATTTAAATATTGGGCAAATAGAACAAGTTAAAATTGAAGATCTATTGAACAGAGCACCAATACAAATTAACAATCCTATTTTACAAAAAGAACTGAATAATAAAGTTATTTTAATTACCGGTGCTGCAGGGTCAATTGGAGCTGAAATTGCACACCAAGCTGGTAATTACAATTACAAGCATTTGATATTATTAGATCAGGCAGAATCTGATTTGTATGATGTACAGCAAAGTTTTATGAGAAAAAGACATCAAAATTTTTCTATTGAAGTTGCTGATATTAGAAATGAACTTCGTATGAATGACATTTTTAAAAAATATAATGTTGAATTGGTGTTCCACGCAGCAGCGTATAAACATGTTCCGTTAATGGAAGAAAACCCTTATGAAGCGATTATGGTAAATATATACGGAACGCGTATAGTAATGGATCTAGCACTACAACATAATGTTGAAAAGTTTGTAATGGTATCAACAGATAAAGCTGTAAATCCAACCAATGTAATGGGAGCAACTAAACGTGTTGCCGAAATTTATGCAAATTGTTTAAATGAAAAAGGTAAGACAAAATTTATTACTACCCGTTTTGGTAATGTATTAGGGTCTAATGGTTCTGTAATTCCACTATTTAAAAAACAAATTTCTGAAGGAGGTCCGATACAGGTAACTCATAAAGAAATTACACGTTACTTTATGACCATTTCAGAGGCGTGTAGTTTGGTACTAGAAGCAGGTATTATGGGAAAAGGAGGAGAGATCTATGTTTTTGATATGGGTGAGTCAGTAAAAATATATGATCTGGCTAAAAAAATGATCCATCTTTCAGGTTTGCGTTATCCTGAGGATATCAATATAAAAATCATAGGATTAAGACCCGGTGAAAAGTTATATGAAGAGTTATTAAGTTCTGAAGAAAATACCATTCCAACATATAATGATAAAATCATGATTGCCAAGGTAGGTCAATTAGATTGTGATGCTGTTAAAGAGAAGATAATAAAGCTTTCATTACTTGACAATATGGATAATATTGAAATTGTCTCTAGTATTAAAGAGATTGTACCCGAATATATTTCAAACAATTCGGTATACGAAAAATTGGATTAATATGGATTGCCCCCTTGAGGACTTTAGGGGTGTGATTCCTTTAGATATTACCTTTAAAAAGGTAATAGTTGGTAATTTTTCCTAACGTTTAGATAATTTTGCAGGGAAATTATCTAAAGATGCTTTATACAAAAACACATACCTAACACCTAACAAAACCAAAATAGGAATTAATCCTATAGAAAATATCTGAATTTTTAATAGCCATAATATTACAGTTACTAGTAGTAATAATATCAATAATAACAAATACTTTTTAACCCAAGGCTTTAATTTATTTTTCAATACCATAAAAGCCACAAATAGATTTGGTAAAAAAGCCCAGAAAACATTAAAATTATTAGCTGTTGCAGAATGATCGGTTGCAAACCATAATAATAGAACAATTAAACCTGCTATACCTGTAGTGAATAATAATATAAAATCTATCCACTTGGTTCGTTGTCGGTTTTTATAATCACTATAAGTTATAAATAGCAAAACTATTGTTATAATTGAAAAGAAGAATAAAGGTGTAAAAAACGATTTTTGTACTTTTTCTTCTTCATGTTGATATAAAGTAGTCGTTCGTTTAATTAATGGAATTTCTTTTCCGTTTTCTATAATGATTGCTTTTGCAAAGCCTTTATAAACATATTCAGGTAAAAAAGTATATTGTTTCGGAGTCGCTTTTTTATCAATTACAGAACCCAATGCGATGTCAATACCAAATGTACCCCAAGGATGATTTTCTAATTTTTGATAAATTAGATCACGAAAAGTAAAACTATTTTGTAATAATTCATCCTTATAATTTACATTATCACCAAGAACTTCTGTGGTTACATCTCTTAATTTAGTAGCACAGTTATCAAAAAAGAAATCATATAAGTATTTTTTATTTTCGGGTTTTGCATTATTTTCTAAAAAATTAAAGTACTGTTGCTTTTGATCTAAAGATAAATGCAATACCTGTTCAATAACCTCACGGTTCTGTCTTTTATAACTTTCTAAAAAAAGATAAAAAGGATATTTCCCTAAATCATATAATAGTTTTCCTTGAGCAAACTTTGTATAGAAGTTCGGAGTGTCAAAATCATACATTCCATAATTATATACTTGATCAAAATTATTTGACCAATCTAATACACGTATTGCACTATGACCCCAAGTATCATTAAGTTCTTTTCCTTGCCCAACCGTAATAATACTAATTTCAGCTTGAGGTGATAGTTGAATATCTTGAGCAAAACCAACATAAGATAAGATACTAAAAAAGATAAAAAGGAATGTATTTTTCAAAATAATAAAGGCGATTTACATTGTCCGTTCGAGCGCAGTCGAGAACTATATCATATTAACTATTTTAAATACATCTCGACTGCGCTCGACGAGACGTAATTTTAATTTATTTCAACGAAAATAACTAAAATCTACCTTTACAGAAAAGACATTAGAAAATAATGCACCACTAGCGCCTCCAATATTGGCTAATGCATAGTCTATTTGAATTCCTTTATATTTAAAACCTACACCAAAATTAGGTTCTAAACTCAAAGATTTACTATTATCAAAATTAGTTTGATTTTGAAAGTTATTTACACCACCTCTTAAATATACCATATCAGCATAATCAACTTGAAACCCGAAAGCAGGACTAATACTTACAAACGATGTTGAAATGAGGTCATTAGTTTCTGCAAAGCGCATATTTAGGTCTAGTGCTGTTAATAGATTAAAATCTCTACCAATACTAAACTTTCTCGCAACACCTAATTGCATTTTTGGTTTTGTAATTTCTAATTTTTCCGGTGCTACAGTTGGTATAATTTCATCATCATTATCCGGATTTCCATCATTTAAAATAGTATCATTAAAATTGTCATAAATAGTAATGATTGTATTTAATTCATCCTGATCAAATGACCAAGCATTAAAAGTAGTCGTTATATCACGAATCATGAGACCAAATTTCCAGTCAGCACGTTGAAATTGTATTCCTGCATCAAGACCAAATCCTATAGAAGAAGCAAAATCACCAATTTTACGACGTACAATTTTTGCATTTACGCCTATATTCAAATCCTTAACTAATAATTTTTTAGCATACGCTACATTTACTGCCCAATCAGCAGCAGAAAAAAGACTGATTCTATCATAGTTTATTTGTCCATCTTGTATTAGCTGAGTGGTATTCAAAATATCATCAACAGCAAATCTGATAATAGATACAGCAACTGTACTTTGATCATTAATAGGTTTAGCAAAACCCACATAATCATATTTTGCAATACCTTGAAAATATTCAGCATGCATCAATGAACCTTGATAATCTTCTAAACCAACCAAACCTGCAGGATTCCAATATATTGAATTTACGTCATTAGAGGTGGCTGTAACAGCTTTACCCATACCAAATGCAGAAGCATCTACACCAATGTTTAAAAACTCATTTGAAAAACTTCTAATAGTTTGACTAAATAAGCCTTGGCTTATGATTAAAAAAAGTAAATAGATCTTTTTCAAGGTGTACTTTTTTGATTTTTACAAATATCTTATTTTATAATTAAAATAACATTTATTTTGATAGTATATTGTATTCATAAAAAACACAAGATAATTTTGAGTTAGATATGCTATATTTATGAATGACAGACTCATACTTTTCTATTTAGTATAACTATAGTGCAAAGTTGGATAGAGAGTATAGAGATTCGCGAAGTAAAAAGAACAAACAATCACTTTTGATGCATCAGAAATGACAAAATTCGATGTTCGCACCAAGTATTTCGTGTTGGATTGAGGTATGCTCCAAACCCTACATGTCCACCATACGAAGTGGTCTCCATAAAAAAGTTATTATTTGCTTCGGCTTCTTTAAACGGATAACTCTCGGCACCAAAAAAAGGATCATCTAACGCTGTTATAAGCAAAGTAGGTATTTTTATGGATGGTAGATATTGTTTGCAACTTGATTTTTCATAATAATCTTCAGCATTTTTAAAGCCATGAGCCGGAGCTGTATATACATCATCAAAGGCTTTAAAATTTTTGATAGATTTGATAGACTCTTTGGTTAAAAATGAATCTGGAAATTGCTCTAATTTTTCCAATGTTTTCTTTTCTAAAGATTTTAAAAATCTATTCAAATACAGCCGATTACTAAATAGATTCATTTGTATAGATGAATCTTTTAAAGAACAAGGAACAGAAACACCAACAGCCGACTTTATTTTTGAAGACACATTTTCCTCACCCATATATTTCAAAGTCATATTCCCACCAAGGCTGTAGCCAACAATATGAATTTCTTTATACTTATATTGATTCTCAATATATTTAATTACCGATTCTAAATCTTCAGTTTTACCACTGTGATATGAGCTTAATAATCTATTGAGTTCACCACTACAACCTCTATGATTCATGGCAATTACATCAAAATCATGTTGGTTGAGCACCTTAGTTAACGATAAAATATAAGTTGATGATGAGCTACCTTCTAAACCATGAATAGCAATAACAGCTTTATTAGAATTTACTGATGAAATATCGAGGTCGATAAAATCGCTATCAACTAATTCTAAACGCTTTCTATTAAAGTTTGCACTACTATCATTAAAGAGAGTTCTATAAACGGTGTTAAAATGACCATTTTTAAACAGAAAAGATGGTTTGTATGTAGAATTTTTTAATATAGGCATATTAGTCTTTAGTGTTCAGTGTTTTGGGACTTATGTTATTGAGATTAGTACATGACAAAAATCAGTTGAATTTATTAAATGTCCGGTCGAGCGCAGTCGAGACCTCTTCTTTAAGCCTTTTAGCAAAACAAGTTCTCGACTGCGCTCGAAATGACATTTTTGTAAAAAATTAAAATTCAGACGTTTATGAAATAGTAATATTTTTTGTCATGTACTATGGTTATTGAGTTGTTATTTTTTTTGGTTACTAGTTTTTTCATTTGGACTAAATAATTTGTAACCAATAACTAAAAGCAATTTATTGCTTGCTAAACTTATAAAAATATTGTTAAAGAGGTTTAATTAAATATTCTTTTAAGATTCCCAAAGCATAATGACTTGCAATCTCTTTAGCAAATTTCGGAAAATCTATATGTGCATTGTCATTAGCCTTATCAGATATAATTCTGATAATAGAAAAAGGAATATTATATTCATAGCATACTTGGGCAACTGCAGCACCTTCCATTTCTACACAAGACACTGTTGGTAATTCAGTTGCTAGTTTTAAAACAGAATTTGTGTCAGAAATAAATTGATCTCCACTAGCAATATCACTTATAATTACTTTCGGTAATGTAATGTTAAATAATTGTGCTTTTTTAGTATCTATCAAATCAAAATATGAATTCAAAAATGTTTGTGCTGCTTTATATAATTGCTCTCTATGGATAGATGAGGTTTCAAAATAGGCTTTGTTTAACAGTGGCACTTCAAACTTTTTAAAAAGCGGACTTGCATCCATATCGTGTTGAAATAGATGTTTACCAATTACAATATCTCCAATGTTTAAATCATTAGAAATAGTTCCGGCAACTCCTGTAAAGATAATTTCATCAATATCATAATCGTTAATAAGTTGAGTAGCTGTAGTAGCAGAGGCAACTTTCCCCCAACGTGAAAACACTAATACTATATTAGTTTCGAAAAGTTTACCTGAATAATAGGTACGCATACCTTTAGTTGAAGTTACCGATTCTTGTAAATTCTCTATTAATGTTTGCATTTCTTCCTGCATAGCAGAGATAATTCCTATTGCCATAGAAGTTATTG
>CAYXAZ010000037.1:0-31722 GCA_964463085.1 uncultured Flavobacteriaceae bacterium
GACAATTCAATTTCTTTTTGTGGTGATGCAGAACCACAAGTTTGAATTGTAGTAACTCCTGATGCTAAATAAAGTTTTGATGCAACCTCTCCAACAAATGGAAATTGAGGAATATGAAGATGGTTGTGAACACCTACAATTCCGGGAATAATAGTTTTCCCTTTTAAATTTATTATGGTTGCATTTTCTGGTATGTCGATTTCCGAATTTTTTCCAATCAACCAAAAATATCCATTTACGATAACCAACGTTTGGTTTTCTTTAGGAGAATTTCCCTTTCCGTCAAAAACGGTTGCATTAGTTAATGCTATAACTCTGGAACTATATTTTACATATTTAAGTACGCTTTGAGCCAGTTCAATCAGTTTTTCTGAAGAATTAGCATCTGAACTTAGAACGACTAATTCCGTTTTAGAATTTTTTTTGCAATTTATAAAAGTTACTAATAGAAGTATGAATGTTAAATATTTCAATGAAGTTTTTTTTAATTGCATAGAACAAACTAATATACTTTACATTTTATCGAATAGCTCAATCAAAATTCCTTCCCTTGACAAGGGAAGGTGTCCGCCTCAGGCGGACGGAAGGGTTAGTATCCCAACTTAGCCCTCACTTTACTCAAAACCTCCTGTGCAACTTTTTTAGCTTTTTCAGTACCAATAGCCAAGGCTTTGTCTATTTCAGAAACATTATTCATGTAATGATCATACAGCTCACGTTCTTTGGAATACTTTGTAATTAACAGTTCAAAAAATGCCTGTTTTGCATGTCCATATCCATAATTCCCACCTAAATAATTCGCTTTCATTTCGGCAATTTGCTCTTCATTAGCAACCAATTTATACAAAGCAAATAAATTACAGGTATCCGGGTTTTTGGGTTCTTCAAGTGGTGTGCTATCCGTTTGGATCTTCATAATTTGTTTTCGTAATTTTTTATCATCCAAAAACAAATTGATATCATTATTACGAGATTTACTCATCTTTTCACCATCAGTACCTGGCACCAACATGGTATGTTCTTGAACTTTAGCTTCCGGTGGTACGAGAATATTTCCCATTTTATGGTTAATTCTATTAGCTACATCACGTGCCATTTCTAAATGTTGTAATTGATCTTTCCCAACAGGTACAATATCAGCATCATACAATAAAATATCAGCAGCCATCAACATCGGGTAGGTAAATAAACCCGAATTTACATCTTCTAACCTATCGGCTTTATCTTTAAAACTATGTGCCAAAGTCAAACGTTGAAACGGATAAAAACAGCTTAAATACCAAGCCAATTCTGTTACTTCAGGAATATCACTTTGACGATAAAATACTGTTTTGGAAATATCTAACCCAAATGCCAACCAAGTTGCAGCAGTACTATAGGTGTTAGACTTAATAACAGCACCATCTTTAATTTGTGTAAGCGTATGCATATCAGCTATAAACAAAAAGGCTTCATTTTTAGGGTTATTTGCCATTTCAATTGCCGGAATTATAGCTCCTAATAAATTTCCTAAATGTGGTGTTCCTGTACTTTGTACTCCTGTTAAAATTCTAGCCATAAAATCTTTTTAATAATACGTCATTCCGAACAAGGTGAAGGAATCTGTTGAAAAGATTGCTTCGTTACACTCGCAATGACGAATTTTGCACAAAAATACATATTTATAATCTCAAATAACAAATCTAAAAATGTTATCGTTGGAATTTGGGAATTAGAATTTGGAGTTTAATTTTTATTACATTTGGCACTTATGAATTTCTTCAAAAATATTTTTCGCTTTTTTTGGCGGGCATGGTTTTATAGCTGGGTATTTTTCTCGTTATTAGCGGTACTTCCCATATTAATCATAGTAATATCTACCGATCGGTTTTATAAAAGTTTTTTTAGAATTGCCATTTTTTGGGGCAAGACCATCTTATTTGTGATGGGCTTTAAACCTGTGATTGTAACCAAAGAAGAAATACAACCCGATAAAAGTTATCTGTTTATTGCTAACCATGCTTCACTTATAGATATAATGTTAATGTTGGCAGTTGTAAAAAACCCTGCTGTTTTTGTCGGAAAAAGAGAAGTGAAAAAAATACCTGTTTTTGGTTACATAGCAAGAAAAACCAGTATTTTGGTTGATAGAAGTAACGCCGAAAGTAGAAAAGAGGTGTATATAAGCGCAAAGAAAAAAATAAGCAAAGGGTTGAGCATTATTATTTTTCCGGAAGGATTAGTCCCTTCAGAAGATATTATTCTCAGTAAATTCAAAAATGGAGCCTTTCGTATGGCTATTGAACATCAAATTCCAATTGTGCCTATGACTTTTTACGATGTTAAAAAACGATTTTCTTGGACATTTTTTAGCGGATGGCCCGGTAAATTACGCGTTAAAATTCATACCTTTATACAAACTGAAGGTTTGACACTAGATGATTTAGAAGCTACGAAGCAAAAAGCATATAATATAATTTATAATGAGTTGGTTGATGATATGGAAGGAAAGAGACAAAAGACATAAGACTGCTTCGCTAAAAGACATAAGATTAAAATTTATAAGTTAAATTTAATTCTGAAAAATATTTGTGTTACACCTCCCTGTCCTCCTCAAAGAGGGAGTTGTATTGAATTCCTCCCTTGAGGGAGGATAAAGGAGGGTGTTATAAACAGTGAGTATAAAATTTAATTCTCAAATAGAGAATCAATAAGGTTTATTTTAAAAAACTATATTATTCGTCTAACCCTTTTTATTTATAAAACGATTTAGGACAATTTATGAAAAATAAACACCTTACATACTACAATTCAACCGAAGAAAAAATTAATGTAATTACTCATGCTATCGGTTTAGTGTTAAGTATCGTAGCTTTAATATTATTAATAATTCATGCTAGTTATAATGGTTCTGCCAGACATATCGTTAGTTTTACCATTTTTGGTGCGAGTTTAATAGTGTTGTATTCTGCATCAACATTATATCACTATTCTCAAAACCCTGACATACGACATAAACTAAATATTTTAGATCATGCTTCCATTTATATATTGATTGCAGGCACCTATACTCCTTTTACATTGGTCACTTTAAAAGGTTGGTTAGGTTGGACCATTTTTGGAATTACATGGGGAATTGCGATATTAGGAGTTGTTTTAAAACTATTTTATACAGGTAGATTTGATAAAATTTCCACCATTGCGTATGTTGCCATGGGTTGGATTATCATTTTTGCTATTAAACCACTCATAGAAAACTTACCGTTAAACGGATTATATTGGTTACTAGCAGGTGGCATTTCCTATACAGTAGGTGCAGTTCTATATAGCATCCCAAAAATAAAGTATAATCATGCTATTTTTCATGTATTTGTGCTTTTAGGGAGTTTTTCACACTTTATGGCAATCTATTATTATGTGTTGAAGCATTAAGCTTTTATCATGCATTAATGAGGTATAATATTAAACCTTTTCCTTCTGGTGCAATAACCTTGTTAACTTTATTGATAGATCAAGTAATATAATTTTAGCATTTCCATTTCTTTCAATATGATAGATAGCTTCGTTTAGTTCCTTGTTAATCTCAAGAATATTAGCACTATGCACAAAAGGAGCAAATTTTTCTAAGTCAAAACTAGGTGTAGTTGACTCTAAGAAAACTAATGAATCTGCCGCATAATTTTTAAGCATGGCCTGTCTGAAAAATTGCAAACAATAATGTAAAAAACTCTTTTGTATTTCTCTGCCTGCTCCTGCAATGGTTTCACTCCATGCAACCAATTCTTGGATAATGGCTGCATTACCTTTTGCTCTAAATGCAGTACGAATCCAAGTAATAAACCACTGTTCAAATTGTTCATCATTAGCCGAATGATGTAAAATTTGAATTGCCTTATTCCAATTTCCATCGGCTTGATGTGCAATTTTAATCGCTTTGTTTTCAGAAATATGTTCTCTTTCTATCAAAGCATTTTTGATATGATTTTCACTTAGCGGAAATAATTTAATTACTTGGCAACGCGATAAAATGGTTTGGATAATTTGATCTTCATTTTCGGTAATCAATAATAAAATGGTCTTTTCAGGTGGCTCTTCTATTAACTTTAGTAATTTATTAGATGCAGCTATATTCATTTTTTCAGCCATCCAAATAATCAGAATCTTATGATTTCCTTCATATGCTTTTAAGGATAGTTTTTTTACAATGGCTTCTGCTTCATCAACGCCTATTTGACCTTGCTTGTTTTCAATACCTAATTGCTGAAACCAATCTAATACATCCCCGTAAGGATTATTGACTATAAAATGCCGCCATTCTTCTAAAAAAAGATCACTTACCGGATGCCTTTTTACATTACTCGTGGTTGCTACCGGAAATGCAAAGTGTAGATCAGGATGTGCCAATTTATTGAATTTCAAGTTACAAGCATGATCTCCTGTTATATTTTCGCCATCAGAATTATTACATAATATATATTGTGCATAAGCAATGGCTAAAGGCAAAGCACCTGTCCCTTTAGGAGCAACAAATAATTGAGCATGCGGAATTCGATTACTCTCAACAGAATGAATTAATTGTTTTTTTACAGTTACCTGATCAATAATGTCTTTAAAAAGCATTTAACAAAGATAATAGAACCCTTTTGAATATGGAGTGTTTAAAAACGTAAACGTTATTATTTTTGAAAAATATTATTTAGCAATTCTGTTTTTGTCAAGAATCATTATCTTTACAAATTATAAAATAATTTATGAATTTTCAATCAGCTTCTTTAGAAGCTTGATTTCAAAATATACAAACATACTATGAGCTGTAATAATTGCTCTACAGATACTAGCGGCACCCCAAAAGGTTGTAAAAGCAATGGAAGTTGTGGCACAGGAAGCTGTGATAAACTAACAGTTTTTGACTGGTTATCAAATATGTCTTTACCTAATGGGCAATCTAAATTTGACATTGTAGAAGCCCGTTTTAAAAATGGTAGAAAACATTTTTTTAAAAATGCTAAAAACTTACCAATTAGTATTGGCGATGTAATTGCTGTCGAATCTTCTCCCGGACATGATATTGGCACTATCTCTTTAACCGGAGAATTGGTTAAAATTCAAATGCGAAAAAAAAGTGTTGGTTTTGATAGTGAAGAAGTAAAACAAATTTATAGGAAAGCTTCACAGAAAGATATAGACGTATGGACAGCTTCTAGAGATAATGAACAAGAATTACAGCGAAAATCAAGATTGATAATAAGTCGTTTAGGTTTACAGATGAAACTTTCTGATGTTGAATATCAAGGTGATGGTAACAAAGCTACTTTTTATTACACTGCCGAAGGAAGAGTAGATTTTAGGCTATTAATCAAAGAACTGGCTTCAACCTTTAGAATCAGGGTTGAAATGAAACAAGTAGGTCTCCGTCAAGAAGCCGCTCGTTTAGGTGGTATTGGTTCATGCGGTAGAGAATTGTGTTGCTCAACTTGGTTGACCGATTTTAGGTCGGTAAGTACTTCGTCAGCTAGATACCAACAGTTATCACTAAACCCTCAAAAGTTGGCAGGGCAATGTGGCAAATTGAAATGTTGCTTAAATTATGAATTAGACTCATATATTGATGCTCTAAAAGGTTTCCCAAAAACTGACACATGGTTACAAACAGAAAAGGGTACTGCCGTCTTTCAAAAAATGGATATTTTTAAAGGTTTATTTTGGTATGCCTATAAAGATAATCCGATACATTGGGTAGTACTAAAGGTTGATCAGGTAAATGAAATTATTAAAATTAACAAACAAAAGAAAAAAGTTGAAAGCTTAGAAAGTTTTGCTTTTGAATTAAACTTTGAAAGTAATAATGATGTTTCCTTTACGGATGTTGTAGGTCAGGATAGCTTAACTCGTTTTGATAAGAATAAACGAAGAAAAAAACGTAATAACAGAAGAAAAAACACTCGCAAAAATGCGTAACTTATTTATTATAATTATAATTTCATTAAGTATTACTTCATGCAATGATACAACTGTTTTTAGCACTTATAAACCTATATCAAAATCGCAATGGCATAAAGATTCTATCATTAATTTTACCTTTAACCCTATTGACACAATCTCAAAAAATAATCTTTATATTAATTTGAGAAATAATAATGATTATCAATACAGTAATTTATATTTAATTGTAGGGATTGATTTTCCTGATAATAAAAGCATAGTTGATACCTTAGAATATGAAATGACAGATGCTGAAGGTAAGTTTTTAGGTACTGGTTTTACCGATCTAAAAGAAAATAAGTTAGAATATAAAACCGATGTAAATTTTCCGACTACAGGTACTTATACTATTTTTATACAACAAGCAATGCGTAAAAGTGGTGAAGCAAACGGAATTGATTTTCTTGAAGGGATTACCGATGTAGGATTACAAATTGAAAAAATAACAACAAATGACTAAAAAATCATCAGAAAATATAGCTTTTAAAAAATTTACCAAGTGGATTTGGAGAATATTTTTTGGAGGCATCGCTATAATTATATTAATTTTTCTATTAGCCTCTTTTGGTGCATTTGGTAAGCTTCCAACATTTGAAGAATTAGAAAATCCTGAAAATAATCTCGCCACTCAAGTTATTTCTATAGATAATAAAACCATAGGTAGTTATTTTAAAGAAAATAGATCTCCAATTAAATATAAAGATCTTCCTGAAAATCTAATCAATGCATTAATTGCTACTGAAGATGTACGTTTTTATGACCATTCGGGTATTGATATAAGAGGAACAATAAGAGCCTTTGTTTTTTTAGGTAGCAGAGGTGGTGCCAGTACAATTACTCAACAATTGGCAAAACAATTATTTCATGGTGAAGGGTCAAAAAATTTACCTCAAAGAATTATTCAAAAATTTAAAGAATATGTGATTTCTGTTCGTTTAGAACGCCAATATACCAAACAAGAGATCATCACTATGTATTTAAACAAATATGATTTCTTAAATCAGGGAGTAGGTATTCGTTCTGCTTCACGTATTTATTTTGGTGTTGAACCAAAAGATTTAACTCAAGAACAAGCCGCTATGCTTGTAGGCATGTTAAAAAACTCCTCTCTTTACAATCCTCTTAGAAGAGAAGAAATGGTACAACAACGACGTAATGTTGTGATAAGTCAAATGAATAAGTATGATTTTATAACCGAAAAAGTAAAAGATTCTCTACAAAAATTACCATTGCATTTAGATGTTAATAAAGAAGATACAAGTTTTGGTGTAGCAACCTATTTTAGAGAATATTTACGTGGTTTTTTAAAAAGTTGGGTGAAAGAAAACCCTAAGCCGAATGGTGATGATTACGACATTTTTAGAGATGGTTTAAAAGTATATGTAACCTTAGATTCTCGTATGCAAAAATATGCTGAAGAAGCAATGAAAGAACACATATCTAATTTACAGCGTGTATTTTTTATGCAACAAAAACGTAATAGAACAGCACCATTTTACGAGCTTACCAAGAAAGAGATAAAAAAGACCATGGAATCTGCTATGAAGCGTTCAAATCGATGGAAACGAATGAAAAAGGCAGGAATTTCAGAGAAAAAAATTCGTACTTCTTTTGAAACAAAAATTGCAATGAAAATCTTTTCATGGAAAGGTGATATCGATACCATTATGTCTCCAATAGATTCTATAAGATATTACAAACACTTTATGCATGCGGGCTTACTTTCGGTTGAACCACAGACAGGTCATGTAAAAGCATGGGTGGGCGGTATTAACTATAAACATTTTCAGTATGATCATGTAAAACAAGGAGCACGTCAGGTAGGTTCAACATTTAAACCGTTTGTATATGCTACTGCCATCAATCAGTTACAACTATCACCTTGTTATGAATTACCAAATACGCCTTATACTATTCCTAAAGAAAAATATGGTATGCCTAAAGATTGGGTTCCTAAAAATTCAAGTGGTAAGTACGGTGGCATGAAAACCTTAAAAAATGCATTGGCAAATTCTGTAAATGTAATTACAGCACAATTGATAGATATGGCTACACCAAAAAATGTAGTCCGCCTTGCTCAAAATTTAGGTATAAAAAGTGAAATTCCTGAAGTACCTTCTATTGCTTTAGGAAGTGTAGATCTAACCTTATATGAAATGGTAGGTGCTTATGGTACATTTGCTAATAAAGGTATGTATGTAGAGCCAATGATGATTCTTCGAATTGAAGATAAAAATGGTACCGTATTATCAGACTTTACACCTAAAACCAAAGAAGTATTAAGTGAGGAATCTGCTTATACCATTCTTAATTTACTAGAAGGCGTTACAACTGCCGGTTCAGGTCAGCGTTTACGTAGTTCTGCCGGTGTCTATCCTGATAGTATAGTTTCAGGCTATCCGTATAAATTTAGAAACCCTATTGCTGGTAAAACGGGCACAACACAAAACCAATCAGACGGTTGGTTTATGGGTATTGTTCCGAACTTAACAACAGGTGTTTGGGTTGGCGGTGAAGAGAGAGCAATACATTTTGTTGATATTGGCAGAGGTCAAGGAGCCTCAATGGCATTGCCAATTTGGGGATTGTATATGAAAAAATGTTATGCTGATGAATCTCTTAAAATTAGTAAAAAGTCTTTTGACAAGCCTGCTAATTTAAAAATTGAATTAGATTGTGAAAAATACAAAAAGGAGAATGGAGAAAACGGTGATGAAAACACTGACAATATTGATGATGAATTTTAAATTATAGCCTATGATTAATAAAGTTGTTAAAAATGTTGAAGAAGCTTTAAAGGGAGTTGAATCTGGTATGACCTTTATGCTTGGTGGATTTGGATTATGTGGTATTCCTGAAAACAGTATTACACAATTGGTAAAATTAGAAATTACAGATTTAACTTGTATTTCTAATAATGCTGGAGTAGATGATTTTGGTCTTGGACAATTATTACAAAAACGTCAAATCAAAAAAATGATTTCCTCATATGTAGGTGAAAATGATGAGTTTGAACGTCAAATGTTAAGCGGCGAATTAGAAGTTGATCTAATTCCTCAAGGTACTTTGGCTGAGCGATGTAGAGCAACAGGTGCAGGTATTCCTGCTTTTTATACCCCTGCAGGTTACGGTACCGAAGTTGCTGAAGGAAAAGAAACGCGTGAATTCAATGGTAAAATGTATGTGCTAGAACATGCTTTCAAACCTTCATTTGCTTTTGTAAAAGCTTGGAAAGGCGATACTGCCGGCAATTTAATTTATAAAGGTACTGCCCGTAATTTTAATCCGATGATGGCAATGGCTGGTCAAATTACGGTTGCTGAAGTTGAAGAGTTAGTACCTGTAGGAGAATTAGATCCTAATCAAATTCATACCTCCGGAATTTTTGTACAACGTATTTTTCAAGGAAAAGATTATGAAAAGCGTATTGAACAACGTACAGTAACTCGTAAATCATAAATCATGGCTTTATCAAAACAAGAAATCGCGAAAAGAATTGCCCAAGAACTAAGAGATGGCTGGTATGTAAATTTAGGAATCGGTATCCCTACCTTGGTTGCAAATTATATTCCTCAAGGAATTGATATAGAATTTCAAAGTGAAAATGGTTTGTTAGGTATGGGTCCTTTCCCATTTGAAGGTGAAGAAGATGCTGACATGATAAATGCCGGTAAACAAACTGTAACTGTTTTAGATGGAGGTTCTATTTTTGATTCGGCAACAAGCTTTGCTATGATTCGCGGACAACATGTACAGTTAACTGTGTTAGGTGCGATGGAAGTTGCTCAAAATGGTGATATTGCTAATTGGAAAATTCCCGGCAGAATGGTAAAAGGAATGGGTGGTGCCATGGATCTAGTTGCTTCAGCAGACAATATTATTGTAGCAATGATGCATACGAATAAACAAGGCGAGTCAAAACTCCTTAAAAAATGTTCACTCCCTCTAACAGGAGTTGGTTGTGTAAAAAAAATTGTAACCAATCTGGCAGTTTTAGAAATCACAGATAAAGGTTTCAAATTATTAGAACGTGCTCCTGGAGTTACTGTTGAAGAAATTAAAAATGCAACTGAAGGTGATTTATTAGTTGATGGAGATATTCCTGAAATGGTAATTTAAGTCAGAAGCTGGAAGACCGAAGCTGGAAGTTTTTAAATTTGCCCCCTGAGTATTACCGAACCATAAAATATATTTTATGTTGAAGGTAGCAAGCGAAGCTTGTCGAAGAGTTTTTATATATAAAAATTAACCAAAAAATAGATAATTGAATATTATATCATACAACGTTAACGGAATTAGAGCAGCGCTCAAAAAAGGATTTATAGAATGGCTACAAGCGGCAAATCCAGATGTGATCTGTATTCAGGAAACCAAAGCGCATAAAGAACAATTAGAACTAGAAGTTTTTGAACAAGCAGGATACCCTTTTCATTATTGGTTTTCGGCTGAGAAAAAAGGATATAGCAGTGTAGCGGTTTTGTCTAAAATTAAGCCTAATCATGTTGAATATGGTACGGGTATTGAGTCAATGGATTTTGAAGGCAGAAATCTCCGTTTAGACTTTGATACCGTTTCAGTAATGAGTCTGTATTTACCTTCCGGTACCAATGATGCCCGTTTGAATTTTAAACTAAATTATATGGCAGAATTTCAGGAGTATATAAATAACTTGAGAAAGGAAATTCCGAACCTAGTTATTTGTGGTGATTATAATATTTGTCATGAAGAAATAGATATCCACAACCCTAAAATGAAAGGAGTTTCAGGATTTTTACCTATAGAACGTGAATGGATTGGCAAGTTTATTGATAGTGGTTTTATAGATACTTTTAGACATTTTAATTCTGCCGCACATAATTATAGTTGGTGGAGTTATAGAGCAAATGCCAGAAATAATAATAAAGGATGGCGTATTGATTATTGTATGGCTTCTGAACCTTTAAAAGAGCGTTTAAAAAGAGCCTACATTTTACCTGAAGCAAAACATTCTGATCATTGTCCGATTGGGGTTGAAATATCCCATCCCTAGCCCTTCCTGCTTCGACTGCGCTCAGCACAGGCTCGGGAAGGGGATAAAAACACTAATCATCAATGATGATTTAGAGAACTTTGTCATTCCTGCGCAGGCAGGAATCCAGACCAAAAAGGCTAGAGTCTAAAATTCCTTAAAGGAAAAGAATTTGTATATCCATAGCAAACAAAAAAATAATATCATGAAAAAACTACTTTTAATTATTTTAACTTTAAGCCTGACTACTTCTTGTGTTACGAAAAAAGTATATACTGAACTAGAAGAAAAATATAATAAGCTTAGTGACAATAACTCATCACTATTTGGTGAAAATCAAGATCTAATTGACAAGAAAAAAGAACTAGAAGAAAGTAGGCGTAAACTACAATCAGAAATTGATAAACTAGCAAGTGAAAAAGGAAAACTCACCAATGCCGTTGACCAATTAGAAAACAAAAAAAATACCTTAGAAAAAGAGTATGATGATCTGTCTGAAATGAGTGCTGAGCAGCTTTCAGAAAAAGAGAAACAGAATAGAGCATTACTTGTACAACTACAGGAAAAAGAAAGCAAATTAGCTTCAGAAAGTGCCCGTTTACAGAAACTACAAGATGAATTAAAATCACGTTCAGCACGCGTTGATGAATTGGAAGGTTTGATAGCAGCTAAAGAAGCCGCTATGCAACGGTTAAAAGATGCGGTATCTGCCGCTCTACAAGGTTTTGAAGGTAAAGGCTTGACCGTTGAACGTAAAAACGGTAAGGTATATGTATCTATGGAAAACAAATTATTGTTTGGTTCCGGCAGTTGGGCTGTTGGTAGTCAAGGAAAAAGCGCCGTTGTTAATTTAGCTGGCGTTTTGAAGCAAAACCCTGATATTGATGTCTTAATTGAAGGACATACCGATAATGTGCCTTATGGTGGAAAAGGAGCAGTAGCCGATAACTGGGATTTGTCTACAAAACGTGCAACTGCCATCGTTAGAATTTTAGTAAATAATAGTGTCAGTGCTGAGCAAATTACAGCTGCCGGTCGTAGCAAGTATATACCTGTAGCAAGTAATTCATCTGTTTCAGGAAAAGCAAAAAATAGACGTATTGAAATTATTTTAGCGCCTAATTTAGATGCTATTAATGATTTGTTGGAGGAGTAAGAACGCCCTAACCCTCCAATGTCCTTAAGTTAAGGATTTCAGCCTCATAAAATCAAAATATTCAGACAACTATATAGCTTTGAATCAAGAATAAGTTATTTTTTTATGTGCTAAGAGACTGATTAGAAAAAATAAAAATAACCACCCCGTATTCCATCCAAATAGCCTGTTTTTTAAGAACTATAACAATTATTAGTTTTGGGATGGAATACACCCCTCCTTAAAAAAAGGAGGGGAGTTTTATTATTTGAAGTCAGTAATAAACTCCTTCCCCGAAAAGGGAAGAGCCTGTGCTGAACTCGTTTCAGTATGGCTTATTCGAAGAATAAGACGGAAGGGTTTTTCTCTTAAAAACATTACCCAATATCGGAGAGGTATAGACAGGAATCCAGAACCTTCTAATTAAAAAAGAAATTGCTACTCCCTAGTTCGGAATCTTCGGAATCGTAATAACGAAATGAAGCTATTAGTTGTCCCCTTGAGGATTATCAAGATGAAAATATATTTTCATTGAAGATATCGAGCGTAGCTCATAGGGGTGTTATTTTATGAAGTTTTATTTGCCAACTGACCACAAGCGGCATCAATATCTTTACCTCTACTACGGCGAACATTGACTACAATTCTATTTGCCTCTAATGTTTTTACGTACATGGCAGTTGCTTCTTTGGATGCTTGTTGAAACTTGCCATCATCAATAGTATTATATTCAATCAAATTTACTTTTGAGGGTACTTGTTTACAATACATAACTAACGCATCGGCATCTTTTTGTTTATCGTTAATTTCTTTCCAAATAACATATTCAAAAGTGATAATTTTTTTAGTCTTGGCATACCAATATTGTAAAGCTTCTAACAATTCTGCCAAATTACTTTTCTCATTGATAGGCATCATTTTAGAACGCACCTCATCAATTGCTGAGTGTAGTGAAACAGCCAGATTAAATTTTACTTCATCATCAGCTAATTTTTTAATCATTTTAGGAATTCCAACAGTAGAAAGTGTAATTCGTTTTGGAGACATCCCCAAGCCTTCGTCAGAAGTAATTTTATCAATAGCATCTAATACATTCTTATAATTCAATAAAGGTTCTCCCATACCCATAAAAACGATGTTTGATAATTTATGATCGTGATAAAGTCGACTTTGTTGATCTATAGCCACTACTTGATCATAAATTTCATCGGGATTCAAATTACGCATTCGTTTTAAACGGGCAGTAGCACAAAAATTACAGTCTAAACTACAACCTACCTGACTGGAAACACAAGCTGTAGTTCTGGTTTCGGTAGGAATCAATACCGATTCAACAATTAAACTATCATGTAGTTTTATAGCATTTTTTATAGTACCATCATTTGAGCGTTGCATTTGGTCAACTTCAATATGATTGATCACAAAATTTTCTTCAAGCATGGTTCTAGTTTCTTTTGATAAGTTGGTCATATCATCAAAAGAATGTGTTGCTTTATGCCATAACCATTCATACACCTGATTGCCTCGAAAAGCTTTGTCGTCATTTTCGGTAAAAAACATACGAAGCTGTTCTTTTGTAAATGCTCGTATATCTTGTTTTTTTTTCATTTAGTTATAAAAAAACGTCCCGACCCAATTATAATAGGATCAGGACGTTTTTATTATATTGTATTCTTTTATTTATTTAAAACTATTTTCTTTACAACACTTCTATTAGTATTTATTTCTGTAATCTTAATATAATAGACATCACTTGGTAAATTACCTAAATCTATAATTTCATTATTTTGTAGTTTATTAAGTCTTAAAACTTGCCCAAGGGTATTGTATATTTCATATTCAAAATCACTGATCCATTCTTTAATTTTAACCTGAATTGCTCCAGAGGTTGGATTAGGAAACAATGTAATATTTCTTTCTAAAGTTTCATCATTGATTGCTAGTGCAGTATCTAATGCATCTAAAGTGTTTGGGTTGGTTCCTGCAGGGTCTAACCAATCACTTAATCTTGTAGCTGCAGTTCCACCGGCATCCCAAGAAACACCAAACCTACCATAAAAGTCGTGAAAATTGTTATCATTTGTTCCTGAACAAGCAGCGCCTCCTCCATATAATTGTCCTATAATTCTACCGTTTTGATCAAACAGTGCTGACCCTGAAGATCCACTTTCAGTTACACCTAACTCCCATCCTGTAGTAGTTCCTGAATTTGTACTTCCATTTCCAGTAAACCCAGTAATATCCCAAGTTTGAGCAACAAGAGAACCCCCTCCAGCGTTTTGAGCAATCTTGACAGGAGCATCATCATCTCTACAAATTTTCATAATATCACCATTAGGGTGATGAATGCCAACTGTAAATGTTGGAAAATTATCTGTTCTATCCCAGCCTGCCCAAACTCTATCCCAATCATCAGGTATTGTACCGTTCAATTCTAATAAAGCAACATCAGAATTCGAATTATTTGCTCTTAAAGTTGCACCGCTTATTGACATATTTGTTGGTCCATTTGTACTGTTAGTAATTGCAGCACAAATCGGATTTGGACTAATCCAACCAAAACGAAATACCCAGTTCGCAGGATTTTGTCCGTTTGTACAATGATTTGCAGTCAATAAATAAGGTTTTCGATTGTTATTGGTATTATTTATAAGAGCTCCTGAACACCAATCATTCCCATTATTCAATATCAATGCAACGGATCTTTTATTTAAATCTTTATGTTGTTCCCAATCACTACCAATAGGGCAATCAACATCATGATTACAATTACCTGAGTCTCCTAAAGCTTTTTGGTAGGTTTCTCTAGTTCTATAACCATGTGTAGCGTTAGCAATATGTAATTTACCCAGTCCTTTTACTTTTTTAGGTTCATAATATTCAATCCAAACTTTGTCTCCTTTTACAAGCCAGGTACCTAATATGCCACTTTTTTGATTTTGGATATCAGTATATGCTCCTAATAAATCTGATCTATCTTCATTATATAAATATACTTTTCCACCTTGAGGCATAAAAAACTTATCAAAAATAAAATTTAAACTTAAGGCTCCTTTTGATTCAAAAAGAATTCTCCAAACTCTATCTCCGTTAGGTAATTCTGTCCAAAGGCCTGCATTATCTAACCCATAATCTATTGTATGTTTATAACCAAACCGCCAAGGCTTCGCTTGAAGTTTGTCATTAGCTTTATCTTCCTCTTGAACTATTTTTAAATTAAAAGAAGGCAATTTAATAGCTTGTACAGCTTTGGTTTCTTGTAATTCAAGTTTCCAACTTATAGGTTCGCCTTCATTAGTAACCTGAGCAACTATTACTAAAGAATAACAAAAAAAGAGTAGAAGTAGTGTTTTTTTCATGTAAATAGTGTTAAAAAATTATTCAAAAGTTGTAAAGATATAAAAACTTTAATCAAAAAAGCCTTATACATTTATAAGGCTTTTAATTTCTGCGAATTCTAAAATAAATTTATATAATCAACATCGCATCACCATAAGAATAAAAATTATATTTTTCTTTGATAGCTTCAGCATAAGCATGCTTTAAAAAATCGTGTCCTGCAAAAGCAGAGGTCATCATCATCAATGTTGATTTTGGTGTGTGAAAATTAGTAATCATAGCATTTGCTATACTAAAATCATGAGGCGGAAAAAGAAATTTGTTAGTCCATCCACTAAACGGTTTTAAGCGCTGATTAGCAGATACAGAACTTTCAAAAGTTCGCATCACTGTTGTACCTACAGCACATATTCTTTTTTTAGTATCTAACGCATTATTTACAATTTTAACGGCATTTTCAGGAATATCAATCTGTTCAGAATCCATTTTATGCTTTGATAGATCTTCTACTTCAACAGGATTAAAAGTTCCTAAACCAACATGTAATGTAATTTCTGCTAAATTAATTCCGTTAATTTCTAATTTTTTTAATAAATGCTTAGAGAAATGTAAACCTGCAGTAGGTGCAGCTACTGCCCCTTCGTGCTTGGCATAAATAGTTTGATATCTTTCAATATCTAAAGGTTCAGCATCTCTTTTAATATATTTAGGCAAAGGTGTTTGACCTAATTCTTTTAACTTTTTTCTAAACTCTTCGTAGCTACCATCAAATAAAAATCGTAAAGTTCTACCTCTAGAGGTTGTATTATCTATAACTTCTGCAACCAAATCTTCATTCTCACCAAAAAACAATTTATTACCAATTCTTATTTTACGGGCAGGGTCTACTAGCACATCCCACAATCGACTCTCTTTATTAAGTTCTCTCAATAAAAAAACTTCTATTCTGGCACCTGTTTTTTCTTTATTACCATATAATCTTGCCGGAAATACCTTCGTATTATTAAATACCATTACATCACCTTCTTCAAAATAATCAATTAAATCTTTAAACAATTTATGTTCAATAGTTTCAGTTTTTCTATCTAACACCATTAATCGTGCTTCATCTCTTTGTTCTGAAGGGTATTCTGCTAATAAATCTGAAGGTAATTCAAATTTAAAATGGGATAATTTCATTCTCATATGTTTCTGCTTTTAAAAAATGTGTGCAAATATACAATATCGACATAGGGCTTGTCAAGTGTTTAACCAATTTTATTATAAAAGAAAATATAGTAGCGGAAAATGTATCTTTGCGAAAATTAATTTTTAATGACTAAAAAAGTTACTCCATATAAAGATTCTGCACTTAGTAAAAAAGAGCAAGTTGCCCAGATGTTTGACAATGTATCTAATAATTACGATTTTTTAAATCGTATAATGACATTTGGCATAGATATAAAATGGCGAAAAAAAGTGGTAGCTATAGTTGGGAAAAAAAAACCAGAAACTATTCTTGATATTGCTACAGGTACGGGTGATTTTGCAATTATGCTCTCTAAATTAAATCCTAAAAAAATTACTGGTTTAGATCTCTCTAAAGGAATGCTTGACATAGGTATTAAAAAAGTAAAAGATAAAAACCTTGACGGATTGATTGATATGGTATTAGGTGATTCTGAAAAATTACCTTTTGAGGATAAAAGTTTTGATGCTATAACAGTTGGTTTTGGAGTTCGAAATTTTGAAAACCTTGATAAAGGGCTTCAAGAAATTTATCGTGTATTAAAAACTGATGGTATTTTTGTGGTGTTAGAAACTTCTCAGCCTGAAAAATTTCCGGTAAAACAAATCTTTAATTTTTATTCAAAATATATCATCCCTACTATAGGAAAACTCTTTTCTAAAGACAAAAGAGCATATACATATTTACCTCAATCTGCTGCTATTTTTCCCTATGGCCAACAGTTCAACAATATTTTAGAAAAAAATGGGTTTAATAATGCAACTAACAAACCCTTAACTTTTGGAGCAGCCTCCATTTATACAGCAACGAAATAAAAAAATTAAGCAAATGAAACAAGCTTTTTTATGTATAATTTGTGCATGTTTTATATGCAGTAGCACTGTAATCGCACAAAAAAAAGAAAGGGTTGAATACCTTCCTAATGAAGATAAAAAACAATTACACTTTGGTTATTATTTAGGTCTAAACAAAAAAAGTTTTAAAATACGTTTAAACGATTCTCAGTTAGCACTTAATGCTGGTACTGATAACCTAGTGTCAATTGAAGAATCTTTTGGGTTTAATGTTGGTTTAGTAATTGATTATAAATTGCATGACAATGTCAATTTACGTTTTGAACCAGGCTTGTCTAGTAATACAAAAACATTAACTTTTAATAACCCAGATATTCCTGATACTGATAAAGATCGAATTCGTGAAGTTCCAGGAACTTATTTAAGAATGCCTTTATTACTGAAATTTAGTACCAATAGATTAGATAATATGCGTGCTTTTGTTATTGGTGGACTATCTTATGATTTTAATTTTTCAAGCAATCAAGATAATGTTGATGATAACTTTCAAGGGCAATTTAGAATGAAAAAAAATAATTTTATGTATGAGGTAGGTATAGGTGTTGACTTATACTTATATTATTTTAAATTTTCGCCCTCAATACGAGGTATATTTGCTATTAATAATGAAATTGTACCTGATAATATTGATTCAAGTCCTTGGACCTTACCAATAGACTATTTTGGAACTAGAGGTATATTTATCAATTTTACTTTTGAATAATCAACCCTTCCAGAGTTTAAAACCCTGGAAGGGTCGATTATTTTCTTCTAAATTCATTTAATAAAATTGCTGTAGCTGTAGCTACATTCAAACTTTCGGTTACAGTTGATTTACTAAATCTGGGAATTGTAATTTTAGTATTTATTAATGATTCTATTATTTTTGACATCCCGTTAGATTCATTACCCATCACTAAAATAGCATCTTGTTGTAGCTTGCTTGAATACACTTTGACTCCATCCATAACGGCTCCATAAATTGGCAGTTGAGTTTCTTTTAAAAATGTTTCCAAATCTGTATAAGTAATTGATATTCTAGCTAAAGAGCCCATAGTTGCTTGCACTACTTTTGAATTATAACAATCAACTGTATTTTTCGAACATACCATATGTGAAACTCCAAACCAATCACTTAATCTGATAATAGTCCCCAAATTACCCGGATCATTGATGTCATCTAATGCCAAAACCAACCCTTCTTCTTTAATTTTATGAGGTTTTGGAATTTTAAATAAACCTAACACCTTATTAGGTGATGATAAATTACTTATTTTAGAGAGTTCTTTTTCAGATATTATTTGTGGATCGTAATTTTTGAATGACGCAGAACAATCTTTAGTACAAAACAATTTATTCAGTTCATAATTTGAAGAAAGTAATTCATTAACAACCTTTATGCCTTCAGCAGCAAACAATTGGTATTGTACTCGGTACTTTTTTTGCCGTAAACACGTTATTAATTTGGATTGATTTTTGCTTAACATTTAAGGATATTCTATGAATTCGTTGATATGAATCTTTTTATAACTATTTAAAGACAATAAAAAAATAAAATATTATTCGTAAAATTAGAATTATTCAACTAATATTAAATATTTTCGTTTATTTAAAACTTAGACCATATTGCTTAACTATTTTGCTAAAATAATAGTATTTATTTTATTTCTCATTATAATAGTCTCATGTGATGCAACTAAGAGAGTTCCTGATGGCAAATATTTACTAGAAAAAAATAAAGTAATTGTAAACGATAAAAAAACTTTAAAGAAAGAAGTCGTCAGCTTTTTAAGACAAAAACCAAACCAGAAAGTATTAGGATTTCCATTTTCATTACATTTATATAATTTGGGAAATCCTGATTTTAAAGTCCGTTTTAAAAAACTTCCTAAAAAAGAAAAAAAATTGACTAAATTCTTTTCAGAAAAACAAGTGAATGCGCTGGCTAAATCTTATACAGGTATTAACGGATGGTTTTTAAGAAATGGGAATCCTCCCGTAATTTCTGATAGTATTCAAATTAAAAGATCGGTTAACTCTCTTTATAAATACTATATAAGTAAAGGTTTTTTTGATGCTAACGTTTCCTATAAAGAACATAAAAAAGACAATAAAAGATCAATAGTAGATTATCTGATAACAACAAAAGATCAATACTTTATTGATACTATTACTGCCTCGATCCACTCGCCAGTACTTGATTCAATATATAATTCAACCAAAGAAAAATCATTTATTGTTAAAGGGAATTCGATAGATTACAAGAATTTTGAAAAAGAAGAAAACAGACTTATTGAATTATATAGAAATTCAGGTATTTATCATTTTGGTAGAAATATTGCCGGTTTTTGGATAGATTCGTTAAGTGCTTCTCAAGAGAAAAATATTTTACTGAAAATTCCTAATAGAATTGTAGAGAAAAATGACAGTCTTTACAGCACTCCTTTTAAAATTCAAAAGGTAAAAAAAGTAAATGTATTTACCGATTTTTCATTTAATACTAAAAATCAAAAACCAAAAGATTCTGTAATTTATAAAGGATATACTTTTTATGCAAATAAAAAATTAAAATATAATCCCAAATATCTAGCAAATGCAATTATAATACAACCTGATAGCATATATAAAGATAAAGAACGAGATCTTACTAGAAAATATTTACGTGAACTTCAAAATTTCAGACCTTCAATTGATATTAAATACCAAGAGAATGATGATGAATCATTAACTACTAATATTTATCTAACTCCTTTAAAAAAACATACACTGGGTTTTGACACTGAAATTTATTCATCAAACATCAAACCCTTAGGAATATTAGGTAAATTTTCATGGTTGAACAGAAATATATTTAAAGGTGCTGAGATTTTAGAAATGTCTTTTCAAGGGTCTTTTTTAAATACATCAAAAGATGATTCTAAATTTTTTAATGCTTGGGAAATTGGTATGAGTAGTACTCTAAAAATTCCTAGAATTTTATTTCCGGGTAATACCAGTAAATTTATTCCTAAAAGAATGACCCCTAAAACCAATATTGGTGTAAGTATTAATTTACAACGTAATATTGGTTTAGATCGGCAAAATATTACCGGTGGTATAGACTATACTTGGCAAAGTCTATCAACGACAAATCATAAGTTTGAATTGTTAAACGTACAATATATTAATAATGAAAACGTCGAAAATTATTTTAACATCTTTAACTCAGAATTAAAAAAATTAAATGAGGCTTCTGAAGTCATTACTCCAGATATTACTTCAGGAGAAATTGGCAATGTAATTCCTCTGAAATATATTGATCAAGTGCTCAAACCATCAAATAATTTTGAAACAACAAACCCAGAAGAATTTTTAATTGTACAAAAGGTTGACGAACGTAGAGATATATTAATTGAAGATGTATTGGTTCCTGTAATTTCTTATGCTTATAATTATAACAATAGAGAAAATTTTAATGACAATAACTTTTCTGCCTTTACAGGAAGAATTATTTCTTCGGGTAGTGTCACTTCTTTATTTGTTAAAGAAACTGCTGAAAGTGGTAAAAAAGAACTTTTCGGGCTACCAATTGCCCAATACCTAAAAACCGAAATTGAATATAAGAAATATTGGGGGATCAATTCAAATACTTCTTTAGTATACAGAGGTTTTATTGGAGCTGCAATTCCGTTTGGAAATTCTGATGATATTCCATTCAGTAGAAGTTATAGGGCAGGTGGTTCAAATGATATACGAGCTTGGAAAACATTTGATCTTGGCCCGGGTTCAGAATTTAACACATTAGAATTTAATACCGGTAGTTTAAAACTTACTACTAATTTAGAATATCGATTTAAAGTTATAAATAGTATTTACAGTGCTTTTTTTATAGATGCCGGAAATATTTGGGATATCACTAATTCAACTGTCACAAATAGTAAAGGCAAATTCAATGGATTTTCTTCTTTAAAGGATATTGCTATCGGTTCAGGATTTGGTATTAGATATGATTTTAGTTTTCTAGTATTTCGGTTTGATACCGGTTTTAAAACTTATGAACCCTATCTATCTTCTACTAACAAATGGTTTCAAAATTATAATTTTGGTAATGCTGTTTTTAATATCGGAATTAATTATCCTTTCTAAAGTTCTTTTCAAATACAAGAATATCTTCATATAACTATAACGATTTCGTTTTTTTTAACTATCAATAGTATTTATTTTAGTAATTTTAACCTTTTTAAATCTCACAAATAATTATGACTTATAATATAAAATCCGGAGTTGCTGTAGGTGACCAAGTTCAAGAAATTTTTAAATTAGCTAAAGAAAAAAGCTTTGCATTACCTGCTGTTAATGTTATTGGCTCAAATACTATTAATGGTGTTTTAGAAACTGCTGTTGAGTTGAATGCACCGGTAATTATACAATTCTCTAATGGTGGTGCACATTTTAATGCTGGTAAAGGGCTTTCAAATGAAAACCAAAAAGCAGCGATTGCTGGTGGTATAGCTGGTGCAAAACATGTACATTTAATGGCTGAAGCTTATGGTGTTCCTGTTATTTTGCATACCGATCATTGTGCAAAAAAATTATTACCTTGGATTGACGGATTATTAGATGCCGGGGAAAAACATTTTGCTGAAACAGGTAAACCATTGTATAGTTCTCACATGATAGATTTGTCTGAAGAACCTATTGAAGAGAATATTGAAATTTGTAAAAGGTACTTAGAACGTATGAGTAAAATGGGTATGACCCTAGAAATTGAATTAGGTATTACAGGTGGAGAAGAAGATGGCGTAGATAATTCAGATGTTGATGTCTCTAAATTATATACACAACCCGAAGAAGTTGCCTATGCTTATGAAGAATTAAAAAAAGTAAGTGATAAATTTACCATAGCAGCTGCATTTGGTAATGTACATGGTGTTTATAAGCCGGGGAATGTAAAGTTGACTCCTAAAATTCTAAAAAATTCACAAGAATATATCTCTAATAAATATAATGTTGCTCAAAACACGATTGATTTTGTTTTTCATGGTGGTTCTGGTTCTACCGTAGAGGAAATCAGAGAAGCAATTGGTTATGGTGTTATAAAAATGAATATTGATACTGATCTGCAATATGGTTTTATGACTGGAATCAGAGATTATATGGCTGATAAATCTGCATATTTACAAAGCCAAATTGGTAACCCTGAAGGAAATGATGTACCAAATAAAAAATATTACGACCCTAGAAAATGGTTGCGTGAAGGCGAAATCACTTTTAAAAATAGATTGAAGCAAGCCTTTGAAGATTTGAACTGTATAGATGTACTATAATTTTGATTGTTAATTCAGTCTTTTTTTCTAGTATATTTTTGTTTTTTTATTAACTTGCCAATCCAAAATTTATCTTATGCCAGCTTGGTTTAAACGAAAAGACAAAGGAATTCAAACTCCTACTGAAGAGAAAAAAGATGTTCCAAAAGGACTTTGGTACAAAACTCCTAGCGGAAAAATTGTTGATACTGATGAGTTAAAGGAGAACAAGTATGTGAGCCCTGAAGATGGATATCATGTAAGAATTGGTAGCAATGAGTATTTCGAAATTTTATTTGATGATAAATACAAAGAATTAAACCCGAATATTACTTCTAAAGATCCTCTTAAATTTACTGATAAGAAAAAATATGTTGATCGTTTAAAAGATGCTCAAGAAAGAACTAACCTAAAAGATGCTGTTAGAACTGCTGTAGGAGAATCTTTAGATAAAAACTTAGTAATTGCTGCTATGGATTTTGCTTTTATAGGTGGTTCTATGGGTAGTGTAGTTGGTGAAAAAATTGCCAGAGCTATAGACTATGCTATTAAAAAGAAGATTCCTTTTTTAATGATCTCAAAATCAGGAGGTGCCAGAATGATGGAAGCTTCTTTATCTTTGATGCAGTTGGTAAAAACTTCTGCTAAACTGGCACAATTGTCTGAAGCAAAAATTCCTTATATTTCTTTGTGTACCGACCCAACAACTGGTGGTACAACCGCTTCGTATGCTATGTTAGGCGATATTAATATTGCTGAACCTAATGCTTTAATTGCTTTTGCAGGACCTAGAGTCGTAAAAGATACAACCGGAAAAGAATTACCCGAAGGTTTTCAACGCTCAGAATTTTTATTAGAGCACGGTTTTTTAGATAAGATTATTGAGCGTAAAGATCTTAAAAAACAAATCAACTTATATATTGATTTGATACAAAATAATCCGTTAAGAACGGAAAAAGAGTAGTAATATATTTTATAAAAAATCCCTGAAGCTTTCGCCTCAGGGATTTTCAATTCAACCAAACCCTTTTATTTTATATTAATTACTAAGGTGTATTTCTATTCTTTCACCACCATTAATACTTATTGTTGCCAAATCATCACAAGCACCATCACCATAATCAAGAACTGCTGTATTTTCATTTCTAGAAAGCTTTATAGTACCGCTTACCAAAAACTTACAAGCTAATTCTTTTCGCAATGCTTTAGTAACTTCAGCTGAATAAACACTACCGTTCTTCTTAGTAAAAGTACCATTACCCGTAATTAAAAATACATTATCTCCCCAAGCCGGTGTGCCTTGACCTTCAACCCACTCTCTCACTCTTACGCCTACTTTGCTTACAAATGATCCATCAGGCCAAGTAACTGTAACATCGAATGTTTTTGTAGATTGAGGATTGCCATTCTCATTAGAACGTTCTCTCAAAATAGAACCTCCACCTGCAATATTTTTACGGTTAAAATAAAAATTCTCAAAAGAATACGAGATCATTTTAGTTGCTGCTTCCGGGTCTTTTTCATATTCAAAGATAATTTTCCCACTAAGAAAGTTTCCATTACGCAATTCACAACCATCACCAAAATCAATAGTAACCGTTTTCATGTTTTGTACTATAACAATAGTAATAGTAACACAGTCAGGTAAGTATCTATCTGTTGGATGTGTCTTTGTTAACTCAGGAAACTCTTCTCCTAAATATGCTTCCTCTACAATGGCACTCACACCTTCAGATATATCATCAACTTCGGCTTGAGTTTCTGCAGTTTTTAGATCAATTTCTTCAGATGCATTGGTATCGATTACAACCTCTTCATCTTGACAGCCTGTTAGCATTAATCCAAATAATGCTAAAACTATCATACTTAGTTTTAATTTTTGTCTTTTCATTATATTAATTTTTATATAGTTATGTTTCTATGACAGTATAAAAACAAAAAGGTTTAATAACTATGCAAAAATTCTAATAAAAAGAATGGTTGTTATACCAGATATTGTGTAATGAAATGGTGAACAATATTTTAATAAGTACTAGATAGTTTATTCATAAAACCCTCTTTTCTTCGTACAGCAACTTCAATATGAGTTCCATCTGACATCAAAACATAACCGCCTTTTCCTTTTACATATTTATCTATATAGGATAGATTAATAAGATGAGATTGATGTGTCCTGAAAAAGTTATACTGATCTAGAAGATCCTCAAAATGCTTTAATGTTTTAGCGACAGTAATTTTTTTTTTTCCTTCTAAAAAAATATGGGTATAATTGATATCTGATTGACATCTTATAATATCTGAGACTTTTATAAACGTTAAGCCTTCTAACGTAGGAATAGCAATTTTTTTAACTTGATTTGTTTTATCTTCAAGATTATGAAAAAGGACCTCTACTTTTTTCGAGACGTCTTTTAATGATGTTTTTTTTTTTAATTTATCTATTGTAAGAGAAAGGTCATCTTCATCTATGGGTTTTAAAAGGTAGTCAAGTGCTGAGAATTTAAAAGCATCAACTGCATAACTATCATAAGCTGTTGTAAAAACAATTTCAAAATCTATATTAGAGAGTTGCTTCAATAAATCAAACCCTGTTTCTTGATGCAAATGTACATCCAAGAAAATAACATCTGGCTTTAACAATTCAATAGTCTTTTTAGCATCACCAGCGTTAGAACAAATTTCAATTATATTAATTGTGTTGTCATATTTACTGAGTAATTTACTTATTCTGTCAACACAGTGTTGCTCATCATCAATTATAATAGTTTTTAGCATATTTTTATATTAAAAACGAAGTTCTAAAGGTAATTTTAATTCTACTTTTAGTCCTTGTTCTTTATCAAACATTTCAACACTTCCATTGGTCTTTTTTAATTGATTAATAATATCAAGTCTACTTTTGGTTATTTTAATGCCCAACGAAGCATTATCCGGTTTGGTATTAATCATTTTTTTTCTTCCTACACCATCATCTTCAACACTACAAACCATCATTTCATTTTCCTTTTTGATTTCTATTTGAATATGCCCTTTAGATTCTTTTCCGGCAATTCCATGCCAAATACTATTCTCAATAAAAGGTTGAAGTATAAGTGGTGGTACCAAAGTATTCTCAACATTAATATTTTCATCAATTTTAATTTCATACGAAAGTTTATTCTTTAATCTAAGTGCTTCAATTTGAATATATAATTCCATTAATTCAAGATCTTCTTTAAGACTAATCCATTTTTTTTCAGAGTTTTCTAAGATTGCACGTGTTAATTTAGAAAATTTCACTAAGTAATCATTAGCTGTATCCAGATCATGTTTTGCCATATAATCACTAATAGAATTCAATGAATTAAATATAAAATGTGGATTCATTTGTGAGCGTAATGCTTTCAATTCTGTTTCTGCAACTTTGGTATTAAAATTAGCAATCTTCTTTTCTTCTAATGCATCTCTTTTTTTCTTATATAAAATATATCCAAAAATAGTTGTAAGAAGTAATATTCCACCTCCAACTATTGCCGTATTCTTAATAAAACTTTGTCTTTTTATCTCAGCATTCGCTATAGTTTCTTGTTTTTCTAATTTGAATTGCATGTCTTTTCGGGTAAGTTCTACTTTTTTTTCCTCACCTAAAACACTGTCTAATAATTGAATATAATTTTTATACGCCGATAAAGCTTTTTTAGTATTACCTTGATATTCATAAACTGTACTTAATACTTTCCAAGAATCGGCTTGCCATTCAACGGCATCTACTTCTTGAGCCAATTTAAGTGCCTTTTCACCATTTATACCTGCAATTTCATAATTTTTAATTAAAATATTTACTTTACCAATACTATTTAATGCAGAGGCTTCTATGTATTTATTTTCAAGCTTCTTAGCTCTTTCAAAGGCTTCTTGGTAATAATATAATGATTTTTCATACGCTTTAAGCCCTTTGTATGCAAGTCCTAAATTATTGATAATAGCGGCAATAAAAAACTCATTTTTTTCTTCTTTAGATATAGCCAATGCTTCTTCTAAATACGAAATTCCTTTGTCTATATTATTTATATCAATATGAATAATACCAATATTAACAAGTGCTTTTACTTGGTCTGATTTTTTATTTAATTGTTTTGCTATAGAAAGATATACCTGATATTTTTCTAAAGCCTTTTCGTTTTCTTTTAAATCAGCATAAATATTACCCAAATTACTGTACAGACCTGCCTCAAGCATCTTATCATTAAAATTCTGACTTATTTTTAAAGCATGCTGGTAGGCTTCCAATGCCTGTATATTATTTGCCATAACATAATGAAGATTTCCTTTTTGTTGTAAAACCAACGCCTTCCCTTTTTGCCAATTAATTTGGCTAGTTATTGCAATAGCTTCTTCTATATAATCAAAAGCTCCATCAGGGTTAGTATAGGTCATATTACGAGTTACATCTATTAATAATTTGACTCTAATAGAATCTTTCTTAGAATGGGCTCTTAAATTTTCTAATATAGAATCTAATACTTGTTCTTGTGAAAAGTTTAATAAAGAGATTAATAGGAATAAGATAGAGAGTCCTATCTTTTTTATTGGACATTGTATCATGTAACATGAAATTGAATATCAAATATAATTGTTTTTAACCATTGTTTCTTATTTATTAGTAAGAAGTTCTAATAATCAATTATATGTATAATTTTTACGATTAATAATCAAACAAGAACGATAAATAATTCTTAATTGTTTAATTATATGTTTTTCATCAAATTAGCTTACTTAAAAAAATTCAAATTAATTAAGAACAATAAAAGCTATGAGAACACTGTTTAACAAATACTTTTTTACTTTATTTCTCTTAGTCATTGGGTGTAGTAATAATGATGATAATGCAACTAATGACAACAATGCAAAAGGTACAATACTATTGTCTGGTGATGATACTTCAGATGTGGGTACAACACTAATTGTTGGAGATATTGCTGAAGGAAGAACAGATTTAACCGGTACCCAAGATTCAATTATTATTGTC
Source organism: uncultured Flavobacteriaceae bacterium (assembly GCA_964463085.1). GTDB lineage: Bacteria > Bacteroidota > Bacteroidia > Flavobacteriales > Flavobacteriaceae > Aureibaculum. The sequence goes on from CAYXAZ010000037.1 coordinate 27,798, forward strand.
GAAGAAGGAACAACAATTTCTGATGACCCAGCTCCCTTTCCTCCGGGGGATCCACGTAATATAGAAATTTTTAATAGAAGCGATCCTGATAATGGTTTTGTTATTGTAGTAAAAGACGGTGCAGTTTCAATGAGTATTGTAGTGCAAGGTGTACCCTATACACATGCCTGTGATTCTGAATTCAATATTTTTACAGACTGTGGCTCTTTAGACATTGATCTTAATGAAAATAAAGTTATATTTATTGATACAACTGTAGAGAATACAGACACCGGAGCAATTTTAACGCTCAATGGTACTGTAACTTGGTAATAGATATTTTTCAATTTTTAAAAATAGTAGAAAATACCTCATCAACGCAAAAGGAATTGTATACTGAATTGACCAAGGTTAACAAGTGAAAGTGGATGTGACAACCGTGAGCTAATTCAAGTTTTTTAATTATTATTATATGTAACTTATAAATCAGACTATTTTATAAACTGATAGTCTATTACAACTAAATTTTAAATGCAGAAAAGATTCTTTTTTAGTAAGGTTTTAGCCCTAGGTTTTGTATTTGTAATTACAACTTCTTTTATCAAAAAAGATACCTATAAATCAGAAACATTGGTTACCGATTCACAATCAATGAAGTTTAATACCGATGGGTTATATTATGCCGAGTTCTATGATTATATATTTAGAGGACATTTTGAAAATATTGAAATCAAACCTGATGGTATGGAATTTCTTACAATTTTTGGGCTATATTTAACAACCTTTGGTAAACAGTGTTCCTCGTATTTACCGGCCAATAAAGTTCAAATTATGAAACAGGTGTGCTCTGTAGAACAGGTCTCCACTAATAATTACGGGGCGGAGTGGAGAGATTGTATTGAATGGAAGTGGGTTGGTACAGGTGTCTATGCTAAACCTGATTTATATAATGCCAAAATGGAGGTTGAAGGTATTTTAAGAGCAGACGGTTTACGAACTGTCATGGCAATGGTAACAGACCCAAATGCCATAGGTAATTCTATAGATATGGTACACAAAATTAAAGGATTAAAAAATGACATGGCTCAAATTTTTAAGCTAAACCCCTGTAATAGTGCTGGTATAAAACGATTTGAAGAAAACCTTAAGCTATTTGCATTGAATAAACCTGCTATACGTATGCAGGGTAGCAGTAAATATGCCGCCATGAAAAAATCTGGAGGCCCCACAGGATTTCAAGATTTCAATAAGTTAATTAATGACCTCATTGCTAACCAATCAAAAACTTGGTCTTTTAATCGTTATACCCAAGGAAGCATTTCTGGCGTAACTCTACAATCAAAAGACCATAAAGGAAGACCTACGGCATTACAAGCAAATTACAGTTATAGCGGATTTGGCAGTAGCAGTAAAGGTTGGGTAGTAATAACTTTTACCAATGGCTTGCCAGACTGCATTTATTTCTTTGACTTTCCTAAAAATTGTAAAACTCCAAGCAGTAGTATTGTGGTCTCTTATGCACAAGGGAATTATAGAAAAGAATAACCAATAAAAATAGTTCATTATAAATTTTAGGATAACTTAAAAACGCAACTGTCAAAATAAACTACTATGACTTATAAAAAAAAATATTACTGTTGTTTAACAATTGTCATTTCGGTATTTTTCACAACGATTTCACATAGCCAAGAAGTAGATGAAAGTGATTTAATTGTGTACAAAGCACCGTCTTCTAAATATCACGATATAGTGCTGCAAAGTCATAAAGGATTACCACGGTTTGGTTCGTTAAATAATTATCTTATTCCTGTTAAAAACAAAAATGGTTATAAAAAAAAATACTCAAGTATACGGCAAGATCCGGCTAGAGAAAAAAACAAAAAAATACAATTGGGTTATCAAAATTATTTAAAAATGATAACTTTTAAATATCTATCTGATATCTATAAGGATATAGATAGAGAGCGATTGACAAAAATGCCCCCAACTAGCACAATCGGAAAGCAAAAGAATTCGTATGAAGCTCAGCAATATTTGCGTAATCTACTGACTCTTTGTATCGAAGAAAAATGCAAAAATGGTCTTAACGGGAAAAACGAATTTGAACGCTTACGGAATTATAAAAACTTTGTTAGTGAAAATCTTGATGACCTAAGAAAATGGAGCAATACTTTCTTTACAAACAATAGCGTTATTGGTTATCATGTATCAGGCTTAGGTTTAGGTTCTTATGATTTTGATAAAAATGGCTATTGGGTACGTTTGAATCTTAATGTAAATATTGGAAATTCCAGAAGGGTTTCCGTCTCAACCATTTTTAAACCTAACGCTAATTACGAAAGTGATTTATTGAACAAAACTATAGTAGACCGCCGGAATCAAATACAGCCACTTCAAATATTTCTAGCTATGAGTCCTGAAAAAGCGGAAAAATTACAGCTCAATAAAGTCAGAAGTCTTTTTTTGGTTAAAAAAATAAAACTGACTTATAAAGAAATAGTTAGTGGATATAGAACAAGGCTTACACTAACTTACCATCATGAAAGTCCAGTCCTAGAAATTTATGAAGACAAGGCATTGACAAAAAAATTAGGCACACTTTCATTAAACAAACTTATCATAAAAGAACAATAAAAGACAATAGCATGAACCGTAAAATAGAACATTCTAAAAATAATATATGGTTGCTGATTTTATTACTTATATCTATTCATGTTGATGCGCAACAACCTGTTGATACTATTATCAATTATGATGATGTTATTACGTTTAAACCACCGTCTGAAAAATTTATCCCTCTACTATTGCAAACCCATAAGCAACAGTTACGATTCGGGCATCAAAATAGTTATTCCTTAAAACCAGATGGTTCTTATATAAGTCACCATAAGCAACCAGTTCTTGCTAAAAAAATAGATAAGAAAACTACCTTACTACAATACGGCCGTCAAGCTATTTATGAACTTTTAAAACTAAAGTTTATGAGCGAGGTTTATGCCGATATGGATAAAGAGTTTTTAACAAAAAGAAGTAGCAGTATGTATGTAAAAGGCAAAAACTCATATCATGCGCAACAACACCTGTTAAAATTAGCCAATGCAATCACCAGTAATAAAGAATTATACCGTTATTTCTGTAACTCAAAAAAGGAAGATTGCGCCTTTACTGCTGATAAGGATGTATATTATTATAGAAATATAGGAAATTGGGGAGGTAAAGAAGCCAATGAATTTCAAACCTTAAAAAGTTATACTTCGTATGTACAAAATAACTTAAAGATTTTGCAGCAATGGAGTAATACAATATTTCCTGACAATATTGTTGAAGGGTTTCTTGTGATAAAAACTTTTTTTAGAGAATATGATTTTAAAAATCAAGGCTATTGGATACATCTTACTCCAACTGGTCAAAATGATTTTTTACTCAGTTATATGGGTTTAGAACCTACCAATCCAAATGAACGAAAATTGGCAGATCCACGAGGGGTCTTGATTTTGTATAAAATGACTGCTTCAGAAGCAGAAAAACTATCTGATGCACAAAAAAGGAATATTTTTATGGTATTTAAAATCAAAGCTACCTTAAAAGATTTAGAACAGCAATATATTCGCCTTAAAGTTAGATATATATTAACGAGTCCTATTATTGAATTTTTTTGGGATGAAAGCCTTACCAAAAAAATAAGTGCCCTTTCAATTGATACAATGATCACTAAATAAATACATTAAAATGAGATTAAAAGAACACTATTTTAAAAACTTTGTATTATTAATACTACTAAATATTCCGATAATAATAGTAGGGCAAAGTTCAGATAAAAATACCATAACTTACAAGTCGCCTTCTAGTGATTATGTAGATATTACCATACAAAGTTACAAAGGATTACCTCGGTTTGGAAAAAAGTATTTCGTAAGAGGAGTTACACCACCAACAAACTCAAATG
>CAYXAZ010000038.1:0-30900 GCA_964463085.1 uncultured Flavobacteriaceae bacterium
ATTAATAAAGGAGAAAATTTAGGATTCACAAAAACACGTATCATCATATCTGCAAGGAAAATTGTTATCATATACTTTAACATTAAAAAACTTCCTGTGAATATGGCTACCATTATAGAGATAAACATAAATAAAAATAATATTCCTGCAGCTGCTCTTATTTCTCGTTCATTTAAAACAGGAATATTATATCCTTCAACGTTTTCTCCAAATTGTATTGATTTATTTCTAGTTTTCATTGTTTCGGTTTTAATTTGATAAATGGTATGACGATTAATTTCAAGAATTGTTACAAAATTAGGATGACCCTCATATATTATTACCAATCAAACCGTACTCCAAATGATATATTATTTTGTTTCGTATCAGCATTTTTAAATAACTCATTTAAATTATACTTTACATAAAAACTTGTATCCTTATGACCGACAAAAGCACTTAATCCATACACAAAATTATTAGTATTAAAATCTCCTTTCTGTCTGTCTTTAAACCTGACATCATTCTCTTTATATTTTAGCACTTGTTTTGTTTTCAGATTAACACCTACAAAACCACCCGCTCCTACTCTAACACTTCTATTTGTTCTATAATGAAATTTATCATCTTCTTTTGAAAATTTTGGTTTGCTAAAATCTAATTCAAACATTACCGGAACTACCAATTGTACATTTTTAAATTTAGATCTATCAAGATCCATCTCATGTGTTTGAAGTACTGTAGTATTGCCACTAGCAACATAATATTGGTTTTGTTTTGGTCTTAATGTATTATACATCACTGACAATCCATAATCTATATATAAAAGACTGCTATTTTTAAAAACTCTTGTTTTATGATTCACACCAAACTCAAAAAAACGCGATTGCCAAAATTTAAATTCAGAATCATCAATAGAATTTAATGAGCCATCTGTTACTAAATTGTTCAATCCGAATGCAAAAACAGTATATGAAGTTGTTCTTCTATTTTCTCTTCTATGTCTTTTATGATGATGGCTATCGCTAAAATCAATATCAACACCACCAATTCGAAACCTTCTTCTGTTTTCTTCTGTAAACACTTCATTATCAACTTTATGTTGAATTAGGTCTTGCAATTGTTTTTCGATTTCTGAAACCCGCTGCTGAATGTTTTGAGCTGATTTCTCAGCAGCACTTTTCTTTAATTTTTGTGCCTCATCTTCAGAAATTTCATTGGCTTCAAGGCGGCTATTGATCTCTTTGATTTCCTCTTTGAGTGCTGACCTTTCTTCTGTTGTTACTTTTTCAATTCTATCTGAAAGAATTTTTACTTTTTCTTCAAAGGACAGTTCTTGAGCCTGTACATTTAATAAACTTAAAAGTAGAAATATAATTAAGGTGCTAATAATTTTTATCATGGTGTATATTTTAATTGCTTTCTTTATCATTTGGTCTAACCAATTCTTTTATAGTTGTGGCTCCTGTTTTAAGTGTTAACAACACCTTTTCAGGTAAGGGTTTATTGATCTCAACTTCAATTTCATAAAGCATAGATCGTGCATTGATAGTAATACTATCTCTTCTATTTTTAGAAAGCGATTGATTTGCAGATGCCAATAATGCATCTAACTCTTCATCAGTAATTTCTTTTATTTTCATCCCGATAGCTATCGGGAGTTTTCTTGAAGTATCATTAAGTATGATACTTTCTTTTTCAATTGATTCTATTACAGCCAATTCTTTTTCAATAACTTTATGTTTTAAAATTTTTAATTGAACTTTTTCTTGTGGATTTGTTGCTACCTCTTCTTTAATTGTAATCGTTTTATGGTGTTCTTTTGTAGTTGCTAATTCATCAATTGATTCTTTAAATTGTGGCTGTTCTACTGCAATAGATGTATTCTCTTTAACAATTGGTACTTTTGCAGAATCTTTGATATTGACGTTCGTAATTATTTGCTCATTAGTAGTGTTATCATTCGTTTTAAATACTGATTGCAGTATAAAAACCAATCCTATAAAACTTGCTGCATAGGCAAAAACTCTAACTATTCTTCTGCGTTTATTAGTTGCTTGAGCTTCTAATTTTGCATTTAACCTTTCAAAAGCATTTGCTCTGGGCTGAATTTTCCTCTTCCGGAAATTATCACGAATTAAATCTTCTATATTATTTTTCATTTTCCAACTTTTTTAATTGTGTATATTGTTCCTGTAATTGTTTTCGTGCTCTAAAAAATCGTATTCTTGACGCACTTTCAGTAATTTTCAACAGTTTAGCAATCTCACTGTGTTTATAGCCTTCAACAACAAGCAGATTAAAAACAATTCTATAATCATCCTGTAAATTATCTACTAACCTTTGTAATTCGCTTACATTGGTTTCTGTTTCGTAATGATTACTACTTTCTGCTTTAAAGTAGGATTCATCATCTATAAAAACCAGTCGTTTTCGTTTTCGTAAGAATGAAATACTTTCATTGATCATAATTCTGCGTATCCACCCTTCAAAACTTCCTTTAGATTGAAACTTATGTAGGTTGGTAAATACTTTTAGAAATCCGTTTAACATGATCTCTTCTGCATAATGCAGATCTTTAATATATTGTCTACACACACTTAGCATTTTCGGAGCATGTTGTACAAACAATTTTTGTTGTGCTTCTCGGCTATTAGCTCGCGCTTTTTTGATCAAGGTTGATTCTTCTTTATGTAATAATATTACTTTCAAATTCGATAGCTATAATGTTCTACAACTTAAAGACGCAAGAATGGTGCAAAATGTTTCCGGGAAAGTTGTTTTTTTTAAATTATTATTCAAAATAATGTGTATTTTCGACAAAATTTTAAAACTCTAAAAAATAAAGTTCATGAAAAAAGTATTATTAACATTGTTATTTGGTTTATTTTTTGTCACATTTTCTAATGCTCAAAGTACTGAAACCGCCAAAGAAGAAGTAAAAAAGGAAGTAAAAGCTGCAGATACTGAAGATACAGTTGAAGCAACTACTGAAAAAAAATCTTGTTGCAAAGGTAAAAAAGGAAAAGCTGAATGCAAAACCAAAGAAGGGAAAGCCGAATGCAAAGGTAAAAAGGAAGGTAAATCTTGTAAAGGCAAAAAAGACAAGGCTTCTTGTAAAGGTAAAAAAGAGGAAGAAAAGAAGAGTTAATTATATTTCCTTTTCAAAAATTTCAAAAACCATTCGTGTAAGGCGGATGGTTTTTTTATGCCTTTATAATTTATTGGTGAAAAACACAAACTAAGGCAAAATGTTAATAAAAATAGCTTTGTTTTCTAAGTTAATTCTTGACTTTTCCATTTAAAAAGGCGAACTTCGTTTATTCCTAAGTTTCTAAAAACGAAACCTGTGCTGTCCCGATAGCTATCAGGATTGTTTCAGCATTCAAACTCTTTTTAGCTTAACGTTGGTAGTAACTCAGAAAAATGATGAGAATACAGGAACTTAATACAAAAATCAGTAAACTCCTAAATCCAAATTTTGGTATATTAGCTTTATTCTGCATTGCATTATATGTTTTGGCAATTTTTCAAGACTACATTTTCTCTGAAGTTTATTCTACTGGTTTCTACTGGTCAGATACAATGCTTTACAATGTTTATTGGCTTTTATTTATCCCATTTATACAAATTACCAATTATTTTTACAATAAAATTCATTTCAAATTACTGACTAACAAAATACTTTACGCTTTAAGTACAGGGTTTATATTTAGTTTACTACATATATTTCTTTTTACTTCAATTTTTATTTTAGGAAGTAATATTATCTTTTCAGAACCGCACCACTTTTCGAGAATATTCAAAAACGCCGTTTCAAATCAGTTGCATATAACAATTATTGCGTATTTATTTAGCCCTTTCGTTTTTGAATACTTTAAAAGAAAAACACATACTCCAATTCAAAAGATCATTAAAACCATAACCGTTAAGAATGGAACGAGAAGAATAAAGATTGACATTTCTACAATTCTATTCATCAAAACTGACAGACCATATACGATGATACATTCAAGTAATCAAAAGTTTTTACACGATGAAAACTTAAAAAAACTTGAAAGTATCTTTGATCCTCAAACCTTTCTTAGGGTTCATCGTTCAGTAATTGTCAATAAAAAATACATATCTGAATTGAAATCACGAAAAAATGGTGATTACGATGGTATTCTAACTAATGGTCAATCTGTTAGGTTCAGCAGACATTATCGGCAAAATTGGAGTGAATTATTAAACCACTGAGCAATAGAAATACTCCTACTAACCAATTTGCAAGTATTTATCTTTTCCATACATAAGATTTGTCGGACTTTTGATGTTCACTAAAATTTAAAACAATGAAAAGAGCACTGAATATTGGACTCATTTTTCTATTTCTAATATCATTAACTAGCTGTAATGGTCAGACAAAGAAAGAGGAAACACCAACAAGAAATAATAATAATAATAAAATTGTTGGTGATGGCTGTGACGGTTGTGAATTGATGTATGTTGGAATGCCAACGAATATTCAGTCAGTTGACACGAGTTCGGCTTGGAATGAAAAAGGACAAAGATTGCTGGTAACTGGAAAAGTGCTGAAATTAGACGGAGTTACACCTGCACCTAATGTAATAGTATATTATTGGCAAACAGATAGTAATGGTTATTATTCGCAAGGAAAAGGATTTAATAAAAAAGCAGAAAAACACGGACACGTTCGTGGTTGGGTAAAGTCTGATGAAAATGGCAGTTATTCAATCTATACCATCAAACCAGCACGATACCCAAATACAGACTTTCTCAAACACATTCACTTATCAATTAAAGAACCAAATATTGATGATGAATATTATACAGATAAACTTGTTTTTAGTGATGATAGATTGTTGACTGGAGCAAAAAAGAAAAAATTTGAAAACCGTGGAGGAAGCGGAATATTAAGACTATTGATTGCTAAAGATATGCTAGTTGCAGAACACAATATTATTTTAGGATTAAATATTCCAAACTACCCAATAACCATTAAGAGCGACATCAAATCTGGTCGAGAAATTGGAGAAGAAAACCCTTCTTTTACACCATTTCATGCTTGGGGACCAGACAAAGGGAAAAGAACTTGTCCAGTTTGCAAATATGGTCGCTATCACGGAATCGTCTATTTTGTGGGTAACAATCCAAACTGGACTGAAATTAAAGAATGGTTAACATTTTTAGAGCAAGAAAGTGTTAAACGAGAAAAATATTTAAAAGCCTACTTTGTTTATGGATATGAAAAAGATTACAACAAATCAAATCGGCAAAAAGAATTAGAGCAACTTGGAATAGAATTGAATTTAAAAAACATCGCTTTAACTTTTGTTCCCTCATTTTCGGACACTCAATCAGAAGTCCATTTAAACAAAATAAATCCAAAAGCAGAAAATACAATAATCATTTACCGATATAGAAATATAATTGGAAAATTCATTGACTTAAAACCAACAAAAGAAAATCAAAATAAAGTATCAGAAATGTTAAATAAAACAAGGAATGAATACTTTGAATTACCTGCACCAAAGCATGATTGAAAAGAATATACTGCCAAGCTGTATAAAAATAATAGCAGTTTTAGTGCTAAGTTAAAAAGGTTGTGTTTTTGTTCTTTCTGGTTTATAATCTTAAATTTAATACTTTTATAAAAAAGTAAACTTAAGTTATACTAACCGATAAACAAAATTGTCAATAAGCATCTACATTAATATTAAATTTTATCGGTCTAAAATCAGCAATAGATCTTGGCACTGTTGGTGTTTTCACCAACAGTTATAATTTGTTGGTGAAAAACACAAACTAAGGCAAAATGTTAATAAAAATAGCTTTGTTTTCTAAGTTAATTCTTGACTTTTCCATTTAAAAAGGCGAACTTCGTTTATTCCCGAAATACGGGACTAAAACGAAACCTGTGCTGTCCCGATAGTTATCGGGATTGTTTCAGCATTCAAACTCTTTTTAGCTTAACGTTGGCAATAATTTGAAAAAACAAAATGCATATAAAAAATACTTAGATTCTTATTTAAGAATCTGTCCTAATTTGACTGATAATGAACTTGATTTCATTCACTCAAATTTGACCTTGACGATGTATAACCAAAAAGAGTTTTATTTAAAAAGTGGAGAAATACAAAAAGAGATGGGTTTTCTCTATAATGGACTTTTAAGGAGTTATTATCTTGATGAGCAAGGAAAAAAAGTTACAATAGCATTTATAAACGAAAATTCTTATGCCTCTGATTATCCTTCTTTTATCAGACAAAACCCTTCAAAATATTATATCGAAACTATAGAGTCATCTGTAATTGTCAATTTACCTTACCAAAAAATACAGGAAGCCTACAAACGGTTTAAAAATTTTGAGAACTACGGCAGGTTAATTGCTGAACAAATACTGATAAAAAAACAGGACAGGATAGAAAGCTTTTTATTTGAAAATGCAGAGGAACGATACTTACACTTTATAAAGCATAATAAGGACATAATTAACAGAATAAGTTTGTCTCATTTATCTTCTTACTTGGGCATTGAACGACAATCATTAAGTAGAATAAGAAAAAATATCTCTTCAAAATAATTTTGTCACAAATGTGTCAGGTCACAAACAAAAGAATGTTTCATATTTGAAACTTAATTTTAGTCTATTTCAAATATGAGCAATTACAAATTTATTTATTTTTTATGCATTACATTACTTATTTCGTCTTGTGCATTTAATAGCACTTTTCACCGTTCACAAAAAATTCCTATTTCTATAAAAGAAATAACACATTTTAATTTTGAAAAAGATACTACCTACATTTCCTACAACGAAGAAAATGATGAAATTAGTTTGTATAAATCTGAAAATAAGTTAATCAATAAAGAATATATCATCAAAAATAAGTTTTTTGAAAGTTCAAGTGGAAACAAGTTAAACGGATGGCTATTAACACCAAAAAAACAAAAACCTATTGCTACTATTTTACACTTTCACGGAAGTGCAGTAAATTTACTTTTTCATTACGAATCAATCGCACCTCTTGTTAAGCAAGGATTCCAGGTTTTTACTTTTGATTATAGCGGATATGGATTTTCAGAAGGAAAATCTACAAGAAAAAATGCACTCCTAGATGCCCATTCAGCCTTGAGTTATATCAAAAAAACGGACTTCTTAAAAGACACAAAACTTATTATTTACGGACAATCATATGGCGGTTATTTAGCATCTATTGTTGGTTCAAATAACCAAGATGAAATTGATGGAATTGTGATTGAAGGTGCTTTTTCTTCTCATAAAGAAGAGGCTAAACATAAGTCCCCTTTTTTTGGTAATCTCGTTAAAAATGAGCAGACTGCAGAGAAGGAAATTCGAAAAAACCATAAACCTATTTTAATAATCCATAGTATGGAAGATAAAATGGTTCCTTTTAAATTTGGAGAAAAAATATTTCAAAGTGCGAATAAACCAAAAGAATTTTATGCAATAGATAAGGCACATATACTAGGCTTGCAGTATTACTCTCAAGAAATATCTAAAAAAATAAAAGAAATGATAAAGGCTAAATAAAAACTATTGCCAACAATGGCTATAATTAATTGCTACTACTCGCCTACTTGGAAAATCCTTTCGGATTTCCCAACTGGTTTTTGTACTTGCAATTTTTTCGCTAAATTTACGCAACTAACCATAGCCGAGACGATAAACAAAATTGTCAATAAGCATCCACATTAATATTAAATCTTATCGGTCTAAAATCAGCAATAGATCTTGCCACTGTTGGTGTTTTTCACCAACAGTTATAATTGTTGGTGAAAAACACAAACTAAGGCAAAATGTTAATAAAAACAGCTTTGTTTTCTAAGTTAATTCTTGACTTTTCCATTTAAAAAGGCGAACTTCGTTTATTCCCGAAATACGGGACTAAAACGAAACCTGTGCTGTCCCGATAGTTATCGGGATTGTTTCAGCATTCAAACTCTTTTTAGCTTAACGTTAGCCATAATTTGACCAAACCAATGAAACCAGAGGATTTAATTTATATTGATTGGAATTTATTTTCGATACTAAAAAACCCAACATTGAGTCCTCATAATTTGTTAAACGATTTTTTAAAATCAAATACTGATAAAATAACTCTTGTTTATTCAGATGCTCATTTGGGAGATTTATCAAAAACGATTGATGACAACTTAAGAACAGATGATTTAAATTACTTATCTAAAAAAACAAAAGATTTAACTATTGTTCATTATTTTGGGCGAAACTACATTGATGTTGAAAATCGAAATCCACTCGAATTTTATGAAACGAATGTTTATGACAACTCAACAGAACCATTAGCACCTTTTCAAACAATTGTTAAACAAATGACTGATAAATATGGTCCATTAAGAGACGATATAATCAAAACACATTTTAAATTAGAACCAAAAAATATTTGCAATTTTTCTGTATCACAATTAGATGAGTTGATTAAAATGATTGGAATTAGTAATTCACTAAAAGAATTCGTTGAATTTGGATTACAGTTAAGAGGAGATACTACAACAAATCCATTGACATATGTGGACTATTACGTAACTGCTTATATGAATTTAGACTTGATTGGATTTTTTCCTGACTCAATGAATAAGAAAGGAGATTTTAGCAATTTACTTAATGATTCTAAACATTCGGCATATGGTTCTATGTGTAAAGCATTTATTACAAACGACAACAAATGTTATCATAAATCTAAATTTCTATTTGAATATTTTAAAAGCAATTCCAAACTGATTAAAACCTGTAAAATCAAAAATGGAATATCGGAATTAGAGAAAGATTTAAACAGTTTAATCGAATAAAAACTATGGCTAACAAAATATATAAACCATTGGGCAATAAGTGATTAAATCAAAGTGCATATAAATAAAGATAGTAATAAACCGAAAGTGAAGTGTTTTTTAATGCCCAACGCTTCATATACAAACCGATAAACGAAATTGTCAATAAGCATCTACATCAATATTAAATCGAATCGGTCTAAAATCGGCAATAGATTGAAAACTGTTTTTAATTTTTTGAATGATGGCTTTAGATTGTTTTAGTGAATTTTCTTTAGGCAGTTTTACCAATACCGTTTTTATATGCTGATTTCTAATTCTGGAAATTGCAGGGCTAGAAGGTCCAAGTATATTAGAACCAAAAGAATTGTATAATGATCTATATAACCAATCAGCACCTGAGTTTACTTTAATATAATCTTTATGTTTTAAGGTAATTTTTACTAAACGTTGTAAAGGCGGATAATGATATTGATGTCGCTCATCCATTTGCTCTTTAAACATGGTTTTATGATCATTGGTAGTAACCTGTTGTAATATTTGATGATATGGATTAAAAGTTTGAATGGCTACTCTACCTCTTTTCTTAGCACGCCCTGCCCTACCCGAAACTTGCACCAACAACTGAAAACTTTTTTCGTGTGCTCTAAAATCAGGAAAATTCAACATATTATCTGCATTCAAAACCCCTACTAACGATACATTCGCAAAATCTAATCCTTTTGAAAGCATTTGAGTTCCTACTAATATATCAATTTCCTGAGCTGTAAAAGCATTCAATATCTTTTGATATCCGTATTTACCTCTGGTAGTATCTAGATCCATTCTACCGGTTTTAGCTTCAGGAAATAGTTCTTGTAATTCTAATTCAATCTGTTCAGTACCAAAACCCTTAGTATCTAAACTCGGACTGCCACAAGCTGAACATATTTTAGGCATTGCTCTGTTATAATTACAATAATGGCAGCGCAATTCATCTCTAAATTTATGATAGGTTAAACTCACATCACAATTTGGACATTGTGGTGCAACACCACAGGTTTTACATTCAACAATTGGCGAATAACCTCTGCGATTTTGAAATAAGATAACTTGTTCTTTTTCTGCTAATGCTTCTTCAATCAATTTTAATAGTCGCTCGGAAAAATGTCCTGTCATTCGTTTTTTACGATAGCCTTCTTTGATATTAACCAATTCTATTTCAGGCAATAACACATTATTAAAACGTCTGTTGAGTTCTACCAGTCCATATTTTTGCTGTTGTGCATTATAATAGCTTTCTACTGAAGGCGTAGCGCTTCCTAATAAGACCTTAGCATTATGTAAATTTGCCAGTACAATAGCTGCATCACGTGCGTGATAACGTGGTGCAGGATCAAACTGTTTATAAGATGTTTCATGTTCTTCGTCAACAATAACTAATCCTAAGTTAGAAAATGGTAAAAATAACGATGAGCGTGCACCCAAAACAAGTTGTGCTTTTGATGAATCATGTAAGATGTTATTCCAAACTTCTACACGCTCATTTAATGAGTATTTAGAATGAAAAACGGCTATCTGATTCCCGAAATAACGTTGTAACCTCTGAATTAACTGTGTGGTCAATGCAATTTCAGGCACCAAATACAACACTTGTTTACCTTGCATTAAAACTTTATCAATCAGTTTTACATAAATTTCCGTTTTACCGCTTGAGGTGATTCCGTGTAATAGAGTTACTTCTTTATCTATAAAGGACTTTTTTATTTCAACATAAGCCTCTTCCTGAAAGTCAGTTAATTCTTTAATAGACTCTGAAGGATCGTCAAAATTTACTCTATCAGTTTGGATAGTATAAATTTCCAATATATTTTTATCCACTAAGGCTTTAATTACTGCAGAAGACACTTTACTCTTATCTTGAAGTGCTAGCTGCTTAATTGGTTTTTTAGTTGTTGCTTGCAAAGAGAAGTATGTTAATAATACATTCCGTTGTTGCTTGGCTCTATTCAAACTTTCTAACAGCTCATTTAATTTTTCTTCATCAGAAAACGCTTCGTTTAACTTTATATACTTAACCATTTTAGGTTTGTATTGTTCAGTTATTTCTTCGTTTAAAACAATCGCTTTTTTATCTAATAAGCTATTTAATATTGGTAATACACGTTTTTTATCTAAAATTTGACTGATCTTTTGAATCGGTAAGCTTGATTGATGTTCTAAGGCTTCAATAATTAGGAATTCATCATCCGTTAAGGTAGATTCATCTGAAAAACTTGTGTTTTTTATAACTTGTGTTTCGCTTTCCAGTAAAAATGCCGATGGTAATGCTGAGCGCATTACTTCTCCTAAAGAACACATATAATAATCGGCTATCCATTGCCAATGTAACAATTGATTTTGAGTAACTAAAGAACTATCATCTAAAATCTGATAAATTTCTTTTGCTTCATAAGCAGTTGGTTCAATTTGGTGTATTTCGGCAACTATTGCTGTATATATTTTAGACTTCCCAAAAGGTACAGCCACTCGCATACCCGGTTCTAAAAAAGTGGATTCAGCTTGCGTAATTTTATAAGTAAATAATCGCTGTAGCGGAATGGGTAGTATGACGTTTATAAAATGGTTCAAGGTTTCAAGTTTCAGGTTTGGTAAAAATAAAGAGTTTTAAATTATAGTCACCCACAAACCACAAATTTTTCTAACAACTATTTTTATAGACCTCACAAGTTTTAAAAACCTGTGAGGTCAGAAAAAAGTTTGGCACACTGTTTGTAAAAGTACTAGTAACCGTGTTAACCAAAGCCTAATTTTTTAAATATAACTTAACACTATTTATTATGAACAAAATAATAGCATTATTTGTAACGATCATTTCACTAAGCCTTTCTCCTGTAACTTTTGCAAGTACTAAGAGTGATGTTAGTAATACTTTATATGGTTATAGTAATTATGGTGAAACATTCACTTTTGTGGAAAGAGGAATTACATTTTCAGTATTCCAAAATGGTGAGTTTGATTTTTATATCAATCCCAGAAATAGTGTTAGTGCTTCTGTTAATTTTGGCGGAGTAGGTATTTCTTATAACTCAGGTTATAATTATGATGCTTATGTACAATACGATGATTATGGTGCTATTATTCAGGTTGAAAATGTACCTATTTACTATGATTACTATGGCAGAATTACGCAAGCCGGTAATGTAAGAATCAGGTACAATTCAAATAGATTAGTGCGCGTTGGAGGGTTACATATATATTATAATACTTATGGACGTTACTCTCATTATACCGGATTTATCAACAGGTTTAACAGACATTATGTATATCAACCATATCACAACTATTTTGTGAGACCATTTTATAATGATTGTATTGTTAGTTATAACCCGTATAGAAGGTTTTATAATCCAATACGTTACAATTATCGTAATTATAGAAACAATTACCGGAGCAATAGAAATTATAGAACCAATAGATCTTTTAGAAGTATTAATTCAAGAGTAGCGAGTTCTAATTCGAATAGGCAATATTCTAGACGCTCTTCAGTGAGTAGAAGTGTAGCTAGAAATACATCAACAAGAAGACAAGGTTCTCAAACCAGACGTTCTGATAATAGTGCAGGTACTAGAAGACAAAGTACACAACGTAACGGACAAGTAAGACGTTCTAACACTAATAGTAGTATTACTAGAAACTCTTCTGGTACAAGAAGACAAAGCGTACAACGTAGTGGTCAATCTCAAAGAAGGTCAGTTGTAAATAATAGCACAGTTCAAAGGCGTTCTAATACTAGCAGTCGTGTTACAAGAAATAATAACACAAACACTAGAAGATCAAGTTCACAAAGAACAGCTCGATCAAATGAGAACAGAAAACCTAATACTAGCAGAAGAATTGCTCAAAATATTAGTAAACCTGCTAATACGAGTCAAAGAAGAAGTGTTGAACGTAGAAGTACACCAACAAGAAGTGTTCAACAAAAAAGAACAGTACAAAAGCGTTCAAGTCAAAATACAAGAACGCCTCAAAGAAATGTTACACAGCGTAGTTCGTCAAGAAATAATGCTACAGTAGCAAAAAGAGGTACAACTACTTCTAGAGGTAGAACTTCTAGCAGGAGATAATATAGAAAAAGGGAAAGCAGTTAATCTAGAAAGTCTTACTTAGCTATGAGTAAGGCTTTTAGTTTTTTAATAAGTTTTATGTTATACTATTAAAATGGTGTTTCAGATATTCTCATATTATCAAAAAGTAGCACACATCCTTCAGAGGATGCTGTAGCTCCGACCTCAAGTATATTCTGAATTGAATTTGATGTTGGTAAATTAATTCCGGTTGCTGAAATTATTTGTGTTCCATCTTGCCATAATTCAATAATACCATTACTATCATTACTATATTTCAGATGTACTTTTAGTGTAAACCATTGATTTTTAGGAACAGTTAATCCTGAATTGTTCACAATATTTAATTTAGCTCCAAATTTATTTTCAAATTCTAATTTATTATTACGGATAACCACTCTTGATCCTGGGCTCAGGTAGAAATAAGCATTTTCAAAATCTACAATACTAAAAGGCATTCCGCTTTCAATATAATAATCTGCTTCAAACCAAACATCAGCATCTTTTAAGTAGAAGTTTATAGTTGATGATATTGATGATTTAGAAGTTACCATATTAGCTGTTGGAGGTACACTTGTAAATTTCATCACCTTATTTGAAGCGTTTAAAGGGTCGTTAACCAATTCAATTTTATTATCAATAAAAGTGCATGTCTCATCTAATATACATTGACTTAACAAAACATAATCTGATACCTCAGGTGTTGCAGGACTTTGTAACGTAAAGTTTGTCCAATACAAATCTATGTCTGAAAGAGAACTTATAAACAAATCTTTAAATGCAGATTGGCTTTCAAAATTTTCTATATAGTTATTTTTAGTGGGAAATAAATCTACTCCATCTTTTAAAAAAGTACCGGAATTATCTATTACATAATTATCTTCTAAAAAATCGGGTTCAAAATATTGCAACGCAAAAGTACATAAACCATTAACATTCGTATATAATTTACCATCTTCATAAATAAAGACCTTCTCTCCTTCTAGTGTTGTAAATGTTTCTAACAATCCATTAGAATTACATGTATTAAATTTGTTTACATTGTCATCTTTCTGACAACTTATAAAAAAAAGTAAAAATGCGTAACTAATTATTGAATGTAGCTTCATTACAAATGGGTTATAATATAGCATATAACGAAAAAAGAGAGTGGAAATTATTTAGTCTATAGAAGTGTAAAAAAATAATTTACCTACGTTCCAATTTATCCTTAAATAAAAACATTAATACAATAGGTACAGCAAGAATACTAACTATAAACATATTATCTGTAAAAATTTGTGGATATAAAACTAATGTCAATACAAAACCACCTACAGCTCCACCTAAATGAGCACTATGACCAATATTGCCTAATTGTGCTTTCATACCATACATAGAATATAAAAAATAGCCAACGCCAAATATATAACCCGGAATAGGTATTGGAATAAAAAACATATATAAACTCATATCTGGATTTAACATAATTGCTGCATATAAAATTCCCATTACTGCACCAGACGCACCCACAGCACTATAATAGGGTTCTTTTTTATGAAAAACCAGTCCTAAAGTACTTCCAGCTAATAGGCTTCCGATATAAATAATTAAAAATTTAGTCACACCTAAATGGATAATAACTTGATCTGCAAAAAAATATAAGGTCAACATATTAAAAAATAAATGCCCTTGATCTACGTGTAAAAACCCTGAAGTTAGCATCCGTATTTTTTCTCCTTGTAAAATGGGACCAATCTGAAATTTATATCGTTCTAGAAATAACCTGTCTGAAAACCCTTTTAATGAGACTAAAACATTCACTATTATAATTGCAATTACAGCTTTATCCATTTACTCTAACTATTTTTTTCAAAGATAAAATTATATACCGATATTTGCTGAAAATTTTTGAATGCAATTTTTGACCTTTATACTTGTCTATCCGTTTATATGGTTATTTTCTATTTTACCATTTAGAGTCTTATACTTTATTTCTGATTGTTTTTATTACCTTATCTATTATATTATTGGTTATAGAAAAAAAACTGTAGCATATAATTTAAAACTTACTTTTCCTAAAAAATCTGATCAAGAAATTAAAATCATCACCAAAAAATTCTTTAGACACTTTATTGATGTTTTTGTTGAAATGATAAAAGCATTTACTATTTCAGAAAAAGCAATGTTAAAGCGGTACAAATTTACAAATGTTGAGTTATTACAGAAATTAGAAGCCAACAATAAAAGTGTATTATTAATTGGCTCTCACTATGCAAATTGGGAATGGATATTTAGCCTTAATCTATTTATTAAATATAATTCTTATGGAGTTATTAAAAAATTAAAAAATTCATATTTCGATAAAAAAATTCGCCAAACCAGAGGGAGGTATCATACTAAAATAGTGTCTACCAAAGAAATTTTTAATATTATTGATAGCAATACTAAAAACAACATACCATCTATCTATGGTTTTTTAGGTGATCAATCACCCAAAGTAGAAAAAACATATCATTGGTCTACATTTCTAGGTGTTCATGTACCTATTATTACCGGTTCAGAAATGTTAGCTAAAAAACACAATTTAACTGTGGTAGTCTTTAAAACAACAAAAGTGAAACGTGGTTATTACGAGACTACTTTTAAATTGTTAGCGGAAAATCCTACTGATTTTAAAGATTATGATATAACCGATTTATATCTTAGAGAACTTGAAAAGTCAATTTATAACCAACCTGAATATTATTTTTGGACACATAAGCGTTTTAAACATAAGAATAAAGTACCAGTAGGCAGTCCCGATAGCTATCGGGAGCAGTAGGCAAAAATATTTTTTAAGATTCAAACCATTTATCAACCATTTTCTTTTCTAATTGATGGTTGTGTTTATATTCAAACTCATTTGAAATAGCATTATACTCATAATCATCTTTCCACTCTTTAAAATTTTTAGCCAAACTTAAAATACTATCACAAACATAAGATACTTCTTTATCTGTTATTGTTGGATGAATTGACATTCTGATCCAACCCGGTCTTTCCAATAAGCAACCGTCTTCTATTTTGTGTTTATAATCTTCAGAAGTTAACAAATCGATATGCAATAAAAAATGCCCGTAAGTACCGGCACAAGAGCATCCGCCACGAGTTTGAACACCAAATTTATCATTCAATAATTTGACTCCTAAATTGTAATGTAACTCATCTATATAAAATGAAAAAATACCAATTCTATTTTCATGTTCTTCAGCTAGTAAATGTAAATTTTCAATTCCTTTTAATTGAGAGAAAATATAAGTATTGATCTCATGCTCTCGTGCTAATATCTTTTCAGAACTCATTTGTTCTTTTAACTGAATTGCCAAGGCAATTTTAATAGTCTGTAAAAAACCCGGTGTTCCTCCGTCTTCACGTAACTCAATGTCTTCAATATAACGATGATCTCCCCAAGGATTGGTATAAGTAACCGTACCACCTCCAGGATTATCAGGAACTGAATTATGATATAATTCATCACTAAAAATCAACACACCTGAAGTTCCCGGACCTCCCAAAAATTTATGAGGGGAAAAGAAAATGGCATCTAAATATGCATCTTTATCTTCAGGATGCATATCAATGGTTACATAAGGTGCCGAACAAGCGAAATCAACAAAGCAAAATCCGTTATAATTATGAATCATTTTTGCCATTTTATGATAGTCAGTTCTAATACCAGTTACATTAGAACATGCAGTAATTGAGGCAATTTTAACCTTTCTATCTTTATATTGTTCAAGCAGTTTTTCAAAGCTTTTAAAGCAGACCAATCCTGTTTCTTCACAAGGTATCACCTCAACATCTGCAATAGTCTCTAACCATGAAGTATGATTAGAGTGATGCTCCATATGTGTAATAAAAACAATAGGTTTTAAGTCATCAGGAATTTTAGTATATTCCTTCATGCTTTCAGGCATTTTTAATCCTAAAATGCGTTGGAATTTATTAATGACACCTGTCATACCTGTTCCTTCAGTGATTAGGCAGTCATTTTCAGAAGCATTTACATGTTTTTTAATGATATCACGAGCTTTGTGATATGCTTGAGTCATTGCCGAGCCTGTAATGGAAGTTTCAGTATGTGTATTGGCAACAAAGGGTCCAAACTCATTGATGATCTTTTCTTCAATGGGTCTGTAGAGTCTTCCACTGGCTGTCCAGTCTGTATATATTATCTTTTTTTCTCCATAAGGAGATTTAAAAGATTGATCAACTCCAATAATATGTTTTCTAAACTGATCAAAATAGTTTTCTAAAGACATATACTTATTTTAGATTTACGATTTTGGATTTACGATTGTAAATTTATGATTTTATAATCTGGCTATTGCTGCTATTTCGTCCATAATACGAGTTGCTAATTCATCTGCATTATTTTGTGAAGTACTCTCTGTATATACCCTAATAATAGGTTCTGTATTAGACTTACGAAGGTGAACCCATTCTTTCTCAAAATCAATTTTTACACCATCAATAGTACTTACTTCTTCATTTTTATACTTTTCAGCTACAGTCTCTAGAATTTTATCAACATCTAATGCTGGAGTCAATTGAATTTTATTCTTACTCATAAAATAACTAGGATAGCTTTCACGTAATGCTTTACAACTAAGCTTAGATTTTGCTAAATGCGATAAGAAAAGTGCTACACCTACTAAAGAATCTCTGCCATAGTGTGACGCCGGGTAAATAATTCCACCATTACCTTCACCTCCAATGACTGCATTGGTATCCTTCATTAATTGTACAACATTTACTTCACCAACGGCACTCGCTTGATAATTACCTCCATGCATTTCGGTAACGTCACGCAATGCTCTTGAAGATGATAAGTTTGATACTGTATTACCTTTTGTCTGACTCAAAACATAATCAGCACAAGCTACTAAGGTATATTCTTCTCCAAACATAGAACCATCTTCACAAACCAATGCTAAACGATCAACATCAGGATCAACTACCACACCTAAATCAGCTTTTTCTTTAACTACTAATTCAGAAATATCAGTCAAATGCGCTGCTAATGGTTCCGGATTATGTGGAAAATGACCATTTGGTTCACAATATAGTTTGATACACTCTACTCCTAACCTTTCTAATAAATCTGGTATTACAATTCCTCCTGTCGAATTAACCGCATCAACCACTACTTTAAAATTTGCATTTTTTATAGCTTCTACATCAACCAAATCTAATTTTAATACTTCATCAATATGTTTATTCATATACCCTTTCATCTTGGTATAAATTCCCAGATTATCAACATCTGCAAAAGTGTAACCATCATCCTCAGCCAATTGTAAAATTTCTTCGCCATCTTGACCATTTAAAAATTCTCCTTTTTCATTTAATAATTTTAAAGCATTCCATTGTTTTGGATTATGCGATGCTGTTAAAATAATACCGCCATCAGCATTTTCAATGGGTACAGCAATCTCAACAGTTGGTGTTGTTGAAAGTCCCAGATCTTTAACATCTATACCCAAACCAACTAAGGTATTAGCCACTAAACTACTGATCATTTTACCAGAGATTCTAGCATCTCTGCCAAGAACAACAGTTAATTTTTCTTTGGTTGGGTTTCTTTTTATTAACCAACTGCCATAGGCAGCTGCAAATTTTACGGCATCAACAGGTGTTAAGTTATCATTGACATTCCCGCCAATTGTTCCTCGTATTCCTGAGATAGATTTTATTAAAGTCATAGTTATTTTTTTGCTTAAGCAAAGATAAGTTTATTCCCTGAAAGTTAAAACAAAGAAATAGTTTAACTCAGGGCAAACGCATTAAAAAAAGTATAGCTGATTTTCAGTCGTTTAACTTTAAATTCATCAAAACCTTTCAATTATTAATGACAATGTCATTTCGGTTCCGAATTCTTGGGAAGGAACGAACGACGAGAAATCTTTTTGTTATTTAGATTCTTCATTTCGCTAAAGCTACTCCCGAAGCCTTGGGGCTAAATGACAAATATTTTAATAGTGTCCTGTAGTTTAACCACAATTAATACCTACAAGGTTTTGAAAACCTTGCAGGAAATGATCATTTAATTATTATTCCACAAAAAAACCGCTGAAAATTCAGCGGTTTTAAAATTTAGTTAGCGTGAGGTTTTTTTATTTCTTCTCAGCGTCCATTTTATTTTTCAAATCAGCTAAAACAGAAAGGTCACCTAATGTAGATTTCTCTGTATTATCTTCCATTCTCTTTTTAGTTGCTTTGATAGCTTTCTTTTCTTGAGCTTTGAATATAGAGGTGTGAGAAATTACCAATCTTCTATAATCTTTATTAAACTCTAATACTTTAAAGTCAACAGTATCACCTTTTTCAAGTTTACTACCATCTTCTTTTTCCATATAACGACCAGGAACAAAAGCTTCAACATCATCATCTCCGAAAGTTACAATAGCACCTTTATCAGTTACTTGAGTAACAGTACCGTTATGTATAGAATCGATTGTAAATTTATCTTCAAAAGCATCCCAAGGGTTATCTTGTGTTTGTTTATGTCCTAAATTTAACTTTCTACCTTCTACATCTAATTCTAATACTTGAACTTCTAATTTATCACCAACTTTTACAAAATCTGATGGATGTTTAACTTTAGTAGTCCAAGAAAGATCAGAGATATAGACCAATCCGTCAATACCCTCTTCTAGTTCAACAAATACTCCGAAGTTTGTATAATTTCTTATAATACCTTCATGTTTAGAGCCTACAGGATATTTTTTAGTAATATCTGTCCAAGGATCTGGATGTAATTGTTTTATACCTAAAGACATTTTACGGTCTTCTCTATCTAATGTTAAGATCACTGCTTCAATTTCATCACCTACTTTTACAAAATCTTGAGCTGAACGTAAATGTGTTGACCAAGACATTTCAGAAACGTGAATTAATCCTTCAACACCTTTACTTACTTCAATAAACGCACCATAATCGGCAATAATAGCTACTTTACCTTTTACTTTATCGCCAATTTTAAGTTCGGCATCTAAAGCTTCCCAAGGATGTTTTTCTAATTGTTTTAATCCTAATTGAATTCTAGATTTGTTATCATCAAAATCAAGGATAACTACATTTAGTTTTTGGTCTAATTCTACAATTTCACTCGGATGATTAATTCTACTCCAAGATAGATCAGTAATATGTACTAAACCGTCAACACCACCAAGATCAACAAATACACCATAAGAAGTAATATTTTTAACAACACCTTCTAATACTTGACCTTTTTCTAGTTGACCAATAATTTCTTTCTTTTGTTCTGCTAGATCAGCTTCAATAAGTGCTTTATGAGAAACTACAACGTTTTTAAATTCATGATTAATTTTAACCACTTTGAATTCCATCGTTTTTTCAACATACTGATCATAATCTCTAATTGGTTTTACATCAATTTGAGAACCCGGTAAGAATGCTTCAATTCCGAAAACATCAACGATCATACCTCCTTTAGTTCTACATTTGATAAAGCCATTTACTACTTCTTGAGTTTCGTGAGCTTTATTAACTCTTTCCCAAGCTTTAATTACTCTAGCTTTTCTATGTGATAATACCAATTGACCTGTACTATCTTCACGTTTATCAACTAAAACTTCAACTGTATCTCCTACAACTAAGTCAGGATTATATCTAAATTCATTTAATGAGATAACGCCTTCAGATTTAGAATTGATATCAATAATAGCTTCGCGTTCAGTCATTCTAACTACAGTACCATCAATTACCTGACGTTCTTCAACTAAACCTGTAATACCCTCTAAGGCTTTGTCAAATGCAACTAATTTCTTTTCATCAACTGCCTCTATACCTTCTTCGTATTTATGCCAATCGAAATTATCTAAAAATTCTTGTGTGTTTTGTGGAGTTTCTTTTGGTTTTTCTTCAACTACAGCTTCAACTTCTTCTTTAGATTCCTCTTTCTTTTCAACTTTTTTAGTTACAGCTTTAGGTTTTTCTTCTTTTACATCTTCTTTCTTTTCCGCTTTTTTAGGTTTTTCCTCTTTGGCATCTTCTACCGAATCAGTAGCATATTTTGATTCTAATCCTAATTCTTGAACTAATAAAGTATAGAAAATAGCTCTATATTTATTTCTGTTAGAAGAACCAATTGCTTCAATTGTAGCAGTTATAGCCTCATCTAATTTTGGAGAGTCTTCTAGACCCATTTTTTTGATCAGGAAATTCTTCTTAACCGTTTCTAATTCTTTTGAATCTGAACTAGAAACTTTTTCTGCATCAGCTCTATAAATTGATGGTCCTAATCCTTTTGTAACACTTGCTAATAAATCAATATTAACTTTTAAACTTAATTTTTCGACTTCGCTAGTGTATAAATCTATTTTTTCTTGTAGTTTAGACATATGTCTAATAATATTTGTATCTTATTGTTATTCAGATTATTAACGATAATACCAATAAAAGAGTTAAACAAAATCATTTTTTAATAAATCCTTTCTTAAATCTGCTCTCATAAAAGGAGTGCAAATTTACGGATATTTTAATTAATATATCAAGTAATAATAGAAATTTTTAAGCATCAATGCTTAATGAACAAGTAACAATGCTCAAGGTTGCGAATGTAGAGAAATCTATAATAAAGATCTAATAATTTCTTCTTCAGTAATTCCTTCAGCTTCAGCTTTATAATTTTTTACAATTCTATGACGTAGAATAGCATAAGCTACTGCTTGAACATCTTCAATATCGGGAGAAAATTTACCCTTAATAGCCGCAAACCCTTTAGCTGCTAAAATTAAATTTTGAGAAGCTCTAGGCCCGGCACCCCAATCAATATAATCGTTTACTATTTGTGTTGCTCTAGAATAATTAGGTCTTGTTTTGGCAACTAAAGTAACTGCATATTCTACGACATTATCAGCAACGGGTATTCGCCTTATAAGGTGCTGCAAGTTCAGTATTTCTTCTGCTGAAAAGATTGAATTAACCTGTTTTGTTTCATCTGTAGTAGTGCTCTTTACAACTTCTACTTCTTCATCAAAAGAAGGGTAATCTAAATAAATAGAAAACATGAATCTATCAAGTTGAGCTTCAGGTAAAGGGTAAGTACCTTCTTGTTCAATAGGATTCTGAGTTGCTAGCACAAAAAATGGTGGTTCTATTTTATATTGATGGCCTGCAACTGTTACTGATTTTTCTTGCATTGCCTCCAATAAAGCTGCTTGCGTTTTAGGCGGTGTTCTATTAATTTCATCTGCTAAGAGAATATTAGAGAATATAGGCCCTTTTATGAATTTAAAATGTCTATTCTCGTCTAAAATTTCACTTCCAATAATATCAGAAGGCATTAAATCAGGTGTAAATTGAATACGCTTAAAATTCAAACCTAATGTTTGAGATATCGTATTTACCAATAATGTTTTAGCCAATCCCGGGACACCAATCAATAAGGAATGACCTCCACATAAGAGAGATAGTAAAACATGGTCTATCGCTTCATTTTGACCAATAATTATTTTGCCTACTTCTTGTTTTAGCGCTTTATATTTTTTTACTAAATTTTCGACTGCTATTACGTCAGACATAGATTAGTTAATTGATTTATAATTCATTAAATACTGTGGACTGTCTACTGAATACTGTAGGCTATTTTTTTTTCCAATTATTTTTAAACTCACAACTTTTATAACCTCTATTGATTTTAATATAAGTATCTCCAATTTTTTCTTTGGTCCATTTAGCAATAGTCTCTTCACGCTTTTTTTGTAATGCCAAATTTTGTATTTTGACATAATCTTTAGAAAGATCTGCTATATGAGCAACGGTTTTAGATTTCATTAAAATCATTTTATACATTTTTTCTCCTTCACGGGTTTCATCGTAAAATATTTCAGAAATTTCACCTTCTTTTAATATACTTATTCTAGCATATAAGGCTGGATCCATTCTGGTTAAATCAAATTTAGTATCACTGCTTATAGGATTAATAAGTAAACCATTATTAGATTTTGTTTCCTTATCTTCAGAATACTTTTTAACGGCTTCTTCAAAAGTAAGCTTTAAGGTCAAAATATCTTTTTTAATCTTTGCAATTGTATCTTTTACTTGTTGCTGTTGTTCATCTGTAATTTCAGGTTGCATTAAAAGATGTCTTACGTCACGTTGTTTACCTTTAATTTTTTCAACTGTAAGAATATGATATCCAAAATCTGACTTAAAAGGTTCAGACATTTCACCTTCATTTAAACTAAATGCAGCTTCTTTAAATTCTTTTACAAAACCGCTTTCTCTGGTAATTGTATATAAACCACTATTATCAACAACACCCGGATCATTCGAGTATAAAATGGCTTTCATTTTAAAGCTATGTCCATCTTCTACTTCTTTTTTTATTTCTTTAAGCCTGTCAATAACTCTTTTCTCTTCTGCCTCAGACGGTTTTACATGTAGAACAATTTGAGCTAATTCAATTTCTGCTCCAATTTCAGGTATGTTATTTTCTTTTTCGAGACTCTTATAATAACTTCTAACTTCTTCTGGTGTTACATCAACATCGTCAGTTAGTTTTTGTTGCATTTTTTGAATTAAAGAGGCTTCCTTTTCTACTTCAACAAATTCTTTTCTTAAGTCAGCCATGTCATTAAATCCATAGAATTTATATAGTTTTTCTTCTGACCCTAATTGTTGTAAAAAGTAAGCAATTTTTCTTTCAACTTGACTATTGACTTCAGTTTCTGTTACAACTATACTATCAACAACTGCATGATGTGATAATAATTTTCTATTCATAATTTGCTCTAACATATCACAATCAGAAATATCTACTTTACCATCACTTTGTTGTTCTAATTCTAATTTATAAGCAGCAATTTCAGAATCTAATACAATATTTTTTCCAATTACAGTAGCCACTCCATCTAACTTAACTCTAGTTTGTGTTTTTAATGTATCTAATTTAACTTTGTCTTGTTCTTTTATTGTATCTAATTCAGTTTTATCTTGAGCATTTATTGTAAAGGCAATTAATAAAATTGAAAGTGTTATATATTTTTTTAGCATTTTAGTAAATTTCAAATTCTTTATTTTTAATGGCATCTTCTGTTAATATTTCTTCAATTTTTCTTAATAGTTCTAATTTTCTCTTATGTAATATCATTTGCTTAATAGTTGGCAACGCATAACTAATAGGAGCTATTTGATTCCGCAATAATACACCTTTAACTTTAATTAGATATACTCCTGAAGAGTCTTCTTTTTGAATAAATTTATTTTTTCTTAAAAACTTATTCTTATCATAATTTTTAATAAATGGTGTTTTTTTAATTACTTCATCATATTTAATCCAAATTGTGTCATTTAGACTATAGGATCTCAATTGTAGTTCTCGTTCCATAATTTTAATATCAGACGCATCATCATCAGATTTAAATAATGAAATAAACTCTTTGGGGTTTAATATATCATTTCCAAAAGAGATATATCTAAACTTTACCAACTCTTCATTTAATCTAAATATCTCTTTGTTCTCTTTATAAAAACTGTCAATATTAATTTGTGTTACCAGCGTATCTAATTCTTGCTTGACAATTGCTTCCTTATATTTATTAATCAATAAGTCTCGTCTATATTGTTCAACCAATTTATTGACATTCTCTTCTTCTCTCTTATCTAAATTAATTTTAGCTTTTTTAAATAATAATTGTTCTTTTGCCCATTTATTTATATAACTACTAACAAGTAATAGACTATCTTGTTTTGTGAATTTTTTCGGTAAAATAGTCTTAATATCCTCTTTATATAAATAATTATTATATACTTTAGCAATAGGAGTTTTCCCTTTTTCGTGATCAACACACGAAATTATTATTGCAACTAATAATATGTACAACAACTGCTTTTGCAACTTAATTTTGGTTTTGTTTTATTAATTTTTTTAATACTCTTTTCTTCACTTTAACAGAATATTGTTGTTTTAATTCTTCAACCCATTGATGATCTAAATATTCTTGATAATCATTAATGACCTTCCCTTTAGCTTCATTGAGTAACATTGGTTGTGGTGTAATTATTTCAAGGATCTTTACAACAATAAAATTATTAGAACCTTCATCAATAACTTCAGAAACTCCTTCTTTATTTAACTTAAAATTTTTAGGTAATTTTTTATGATTCTCTTCTAATAACCCCTTAATAAATAATACATGGATAGTCGCACCTTCATTAACCAACTTTTTAATCTCTTCAATTTCTTTATTTTCTTCAAAGTGTTTTTTTACTTGTGCAGCCTTTTCTTCATTTGTGCAAGAGGCAATAATTACATCTCCTCTTTTTTTCCAATAATAATTTTGTTGATTTTTATCAAAAAAATCTTTTAGACCTATTGTATCTTTTTCAGATCGTTTCCAAACTTTATCTTGTAATAGATCAAATAACAATAACCCATCTTTATATTCTTGTAAAGTGAATGCAAAATCAGAGTCAGTTTTCTCTAAATTATTTTTAAAATATTCTATTATTTTCATCTCAAAGAAAAGAGTGTATGCCTCTTTAGCACTTTTATTAGAATGCTTAGCTTTATAATTTATCAAATCATTAAGTACTGTATTAACTTTGTTAATTGAGAAAACAGTAGTTTTTAAATTATTAGCTATATGAGCTGTATCATTTTTAAAATATGCTTTGAGTATTGCATCATCTTCAATGATTTCATACTCATTAATAAGTCTTTTAACAATTGATGTTCCTGCAAGCTTATAACGTTTACTTTTTTCAATTTTTTTGGTTAATTCCCTCTTCATTGCATCAAAATCTTTAATAGGAAGTTTTCTAATCAGTTTGATGATATGCCAACCATAAGATGTTTTAAACGGTGATGAAATATCAAAAATATTTTTCATAGAAAAGGCTACATCTGCAAAAGGTTTAATCATTCTGGTAGTATTAAACTTTGCTAGTTTACCTCCGTTAATAGCTGAATTTCTATCTTCTGAATGTCTTTGCGCCAACATTTCAAACCTTTCGCCTTGTTTTAATTTTGCATACAATTCATTAATTTTAGTTTTGGCATATAGAGAATCTTGATTATTCTCTTTTATCATAATATGTGCAACTTCAACCTCTCCTTTAGATTCTCTAAGATCATTTACTTTCACAATATGGTAACCAAATTGTGTTTTAAAAGGCATTGAAACCTCATTTATTTTAGTATTATAAGCAGCATTTTCAAAAGAATAAACCATAGAAAAAGCTGAGAAATATCCTAAATTACCACCATTTTTCTGAGCTGAAGGGTCTTCAGAATATTGCTTAGCAATTGTCTCAAAAGAAGCACCTT
This sequence comes from uncultured Flavobacteriaceae bacterium, assembly GCA_964463085.1. Classification (GTDB taxonomy): domain Bacteria; phylum Bacteroidota; class Bacteroidia; order Flavobacteriales; family Flavobacteriaceae; genus Aureibaculum. The sequence continues at coordinate 26,218 of CAYXAZ010000038.1, forward strand.
CTATAATTTTATTTCTTGCTTCTATAATTTTTTGATACGCCAATAAAGTGTCAGCTGCTTTTGCTTTAGGTTGAAGTCTTATTAAGATATGACTTGCATTTACTTCGGTTTTAGTTCTATTGTAGGCTTCTTTTACTAAATTACCGGTAATTTCACTATCAGTTAAATAAGGTAGAATTAATTGTTCTTTATACTGTGAAAGTTCTTTTTTATAAGTACTAACTGTATCATATTTCAATTCATAAGCTTGTTTCAATTTTAGCTTATAATTAATGTATAATTCTAAATATTCTTCAATCGATTTTTTGTTCTCTTCGCTAACAATATCTCTGTTCTTATTAAAAATCTTTATAAATTCGTCTGTATAAACAGGTTGATCAGTAACAGTAAACAATACCTCTTTACGTTGTTGCGCATTGAGATAACTTAAGCTTAGTAAAAAAATGAATGCCAATATGTTCTTAAAATGCATAAAAAGTAATTTATAAAATGTAGTAATTATTAAAGAATTTATAATTTTTAGAACGCTCAAAAGTATTTTATATTTTTATATCTCATTGTTAAATAAATCACAAAGAAATTACGTCTTCAATATGGGCAACTTCTTTATATTTTTTGATTATTTCATCAGCATTCTTCATTACCATCACAATAGTTAAACTCTTATACTTACCTGTTTTAGAGGATTTTGTGTTAATAACTACTCCTGAATAATTAAATATCTCTTTAATTTTAATTACCTTAGCTTCATCTGTAGGTATAATAAATTTAAACATATATTCAGCAGGAAATTTAGTGCTGTTTTCTAAACTAACTTTAAGTTTTTTATAAAATTCTTCCTTATTTTCCATAATCATTTTTCAAAACTCCTTATTCTCCTCATTTTTACACACTAACCATATTATAATCTAAACAAAATGGATTGGCAAAAATATAGCTATTATTCAAATTATTCAGATTCTTGTAGATAATTATCGACATGCAAAAGTAATCAACTGATAGTTAGATAACAAACAAAAAATAATTTTAATAATTATCTGATTTTTATTGAAAACTCCTATAATTAAAATAATTTTTTGTTCTTTGTTGTACTGTAATTACAAATCTAAATAATGCAACAAAGAATTGTCATTACCGGTGGACCCGGAACCGGAAAAACTACATTGATAAAAGAGCTAGAAAAGAGAAATTTTGAATGTACTCCGGAAATTTCAAGACAGGTGACTCTAATAGCTAGAAAAAAGGGAATTGACCATCTTTTTTTAGAAGATCCTTTGCTGTTTAGCAAGCTTTTATTAGAAGGTAGAGAGCAGCAATATATAGATGCAGGTAAGAGCTCTGCTTCTATTATTTTTTTTGATAGAGGTATTCCTGATGTGCATGCTTATATGAATCATTTTAATACTGAATACCCCGAAATTTATATTAAAAAAAGTAAAAAATACAGGTATGATCATATTTTTTTATTGCCTCCTTGGAAAGAAATTTATACAACTGATAACGAAAGATATGAGAGCTATGAACTGTCTATAGATATTTATAATCATTTAAAAATTGCTTATACCAAACTTGATTATAAAATTACAGAAGTCCCTTTTGGAAAAGTCAATGATAGAGTTGACTTCATTTTAAAACAATTAAACCTAATATAATGGTTACGGCTCTTGAAGTTTTACAAAAATATTGGAAGTACACTTCTTTTAAGAAACCGCAAAAAGAAATTATTGACCTTGTTTTAGCTACTAAAAATGTTATTGCAGTTTTACCAACCGGAGGTGGTAAATCAATTTGTTATCAAGTACCCGGAATGATAAAAGAAGGGGTTTGCTTAGTTATTTCGCCATTAATTGCTTTGATGAATGACCAAGTAAGCTCGCTTAAAGAAATAGGAATAAAAGCAATTGCCATTACTTCTGCTCTACATCAAACCGAAATTATAGACGCTTTTGACAATCTTCTTTTTGGTAATTACAAATTCTTATACCTATCACCAGAAAAATTACAATCAAAATTTATTCAAGAGAAAATTAAACAACTTAATGTAAACTTAATAGCTATTGATGAAGTACATTGTATTTCTGAATGGGGACATGATTTTAGACCAGCATACCTAAAAATACCTATTATATATGAACTACATCCTGATACACCGATAATTGGATTGACTGCTACAGCAACTTCCACCGTTTTAAAAGACATTTCTAAACAACTTAATATATCTGACATAAAAATTATCAAACAATCCTTAGTTAGGAAAAACTTGGCATTAAATGTTATTAAGAGTGAAGATTTTTATTACCATATTAAACAGATTTTAAATGATACAAGCTTCCCTTCTATTTTATATGCAAGCAGTAGAAAAAAAGTAAAAAGTGTGAGTGATTATTTGAATAAAAATAATTTTAAAAGTACTTTTTACCATGGTGGTTTATCTACTGAAGATAAACAACTTTCCTTTTCTAATTGGATGCAGGAAAAAACACCTATAATGGTTGCTACCAATGCTTTTGGAATGGGTATTGACAAAAAAAATGTACAAAACATTATTCATTTAGACTTACCCAATAGCTTAGAAAATTATATGCAAGAAGCCGGTAGAGCCGGTAGAAACGAGAATGAAGCTTTTTCATATATTTTTGCTAGTGAACACTGTATCTCTAATTTAAAAAAACAGTTTTTAAAAGGTAAAGTTTCTATTGAATTTGCAAAAAACATCTATAAAACTTTAAATCAGTATTTTCAGGTGTCCTATGGTGAATTACCTGAACAATCTTTTGAATTTCATTTAACCGATTTCTGCTCTCATTACAGTCTTAATATTTTACAAACTTACAATACGCTTAAGCTACTAGAGAAGGAAGAAATTTTACATTTTGATGAAAATTTTAATAGACAATCAACATTAAAATTTGCAGTATCACCTGATGAAATATTAAGATATTCAGAAAAAAATAATTCTAATATAATTAGAACTATATTGAGGAGTTACGGAGGTATCTTTGAAGCTCCAATTAAAATAAATGAAACTATAATAGCAAAGAAGTTAGGACTTACATTTGTATCTGTAAAAAATGAATTAGAAAAGCTTTCAAATAATGAATTTGCAGACTATAATTTCAAAAATAATAATAGTAAAATACAGTTTTTAGTGCCAAGAGAAGATGATCTTACCATTCGTAAAATTGCAACTAATATTAGTCATTTAAATAGTATAAAATCAGATAAAATCAACGCAATAATAAGTTATATAAATAATGATACTATTTGCAGAAGCAGTTATTTACTATCTTACTTTGATGAAAAAAATATAAAAGATTGTGGAATTTGCGATGTTTGTATAAAATCAACTTTCAATAATTACGAAGAATTATCGAAAGAAATTTTGACCTTATTTTCTTCTAAACAGTCATTGTCTACTAAAGAAGTTATAAATCATTTTAATATTGATAACTCAACTATACTTACAACAATACAATTACTATTGGATACCAATAAAATAACTATAACTTCGCAAAATAAATTAGAAAAAGTTTAGAATGGCTGATTTACGAATTGTATTTATGGGTACTCCGGATTTTGCTGTTGGCATATTGAAAAATTTATTACAACATAAGTTTAATGTAGTAGGCGTAATAACTGCACCTGATAAACCATCAGGCAGGGGTCGAAAACTGAATCAGTCAGCAGTGAAAAAGTATGCTATTGAACAACAATTAAAAGTCTTACAGCCTACAAATTTAAAAAATGAAGATTTTTTAGATGGGTTAAAACAGCTAAATGCCAATTTACAAATTGTCGTAGCCTTTAGAATGTTACCAAAAGTAGTATGGCAAATGCCCACATTAGGCACCTTTAATTTACATGCATCTCTTCTGCCAGAATATAGAGGTGCTGCGCCTATTAATTGGGCCATTATCAATGGCGAAACTAAAACTGGAGTTACTACCTTCTTTATTGATGAAAAAATTGACACCGGTGAAATTATTTTACAAGACTCAGTTGATATCAATGAAACTGATACCGCCGGTGATTTGCATGATAAATTAATGATAGTTGGCAGTCAATTAGTAGTTAAAACTGTAAAGCTTATTGAAAATGGAAATGTAAAAACTATCAAACAACCTGATAAAGAAGACAAACCTGCTCCAAAAATTTTTAAGGAAACATGTAAAATTGATTGGGATCAACCTATTGATACTATCTATAATAAAATTAGAGGGCTGAGCCCCTATCCCGCCTCATGGACAATCATTGATAATATAAATGAAACTATAGAAGTTAAAATTTATAATGTAACTAAAGAAAAGATAAAGCATAACTATTCTACAGGTAATATTTTTACAACTAAAAAAGAGATGAAAATTGCTACTTGTGATGGTTATATTTTTATTAATGAAATACAACTACCCGGAAAACGTCGTATGAAGATAACCGACCTGTTAAATGGGTTTAAATTTCATGAGAATGCAAAAACGCAATAACGCCTTTGTTTATCAGCTTTCTGCTTGATTTTAAGTGAAAATCATGTGGTTATTAACAATTGACTTCAATTTATTAACAAAATGGTGATTTTTAACAGGTAAATCTTGCGTAACACCCTATAAAATATATATTTGTTAAGCTTTTTTCAAAGCATAAATTAATATTTAACCAATTTAAATTACGTATTATGAACAAATCAGA
>CAYXAZ010000039.1:0-30121 GCA_964463085.1 uncultured Flavobacteriaceae bacterium
CTTCTTCTACAAGATTACCAAACCTTAAATCAGTAATACCCGAACTTCTCATTTTTGCTAGGCGAGCAAATGGTTTTACATAATGTATAGTTTTGAAAAGAAGATCAACATAATTTCCCACTCGCTCAAGCGGAGCGCCATGATGTGGTGATCCTAAAAAAACAATTTTCTTCAGGTATTTTGTCCAAGTATTCTTTTCTTTTTTCCCATAATGAAAAGCGCTTCTACTTATAAGACCTCCCATGCTATGTGCTACTATAATGAGTTCTTCGACAGGTATGGGCCAAACCTTTATCAATTCTTCTAAAATCATATTTAAATTTTGACCATTTGTAGAAATATGGAGGCCTCCGTTATAATGTAAATAAACAGGCGTCAAATTTAGTTCTCTTGCTAAAAGTTCTCCGTGATTATGGTTATTATGATTCCATTGCATATCATTCATACACAAGCCATGTACCATCAAGAGAATTCTCCCATTAATTTTTGAATATACTTTATTAATACCATCTATATTAAGAGGAATCGTTTTATTTTGATGTCTTAATTGCATTGGTATGGCTAAAGGATTATTATTTTTGTCCAAATAATCGCCAATGACACCGTTTAAAATAGCAAGTATGGTTTCTTTTTTTTCAAAAGGGATACCAATAGGAAACTTTGGGTTTAATTGAGTTAAAGTTTTCTCTAAACCATAACCTACCAATTTAGTTACAAATCGCACATTATTGTAAACAATACCTGAAATTCCAGTTATGAAGTGTTGTAATGGTGTGGATATTAAAAAAGGCGAATGGACAATTTTCTTGTTCATATCTTCTACCAAATCTGTTACATTTATGGTAGCATCAGTGAGAATATTGGTAAGTCCATGAAGATTAGAAATATTGAGATATGATTTTTTTAATGTTGACATTTTAAAAATTAAGATTCACAACTAAAGTTGTAAAAGTTGTTATAAATGTTGTGTATCGATATATTCTTTGACTGAAGTTATTTTACATCTACCAATTCTACATCAAAAATCAAAGGAGCTTCAGGTGGTATTACACCACCAGCTCCGCGTGAACCGTAAGCAAGATCAGAAGGAATTACAAAGCGGGCTTTATCGCCTACTTTTAACAATTGTAAACCTTCATCCCATCCGGCTATAACTTGCCCAACACCAACTGTAAAATCAATAGGTTGCTTGCGTTTGTATGAAGAATCAAATACGGTACCATCTAATAATTGACCTTTATAATGTACAGACACATTATCACCTTTAGTAGCTTGTTTTCCGTTGCCTTCTTGAATGATCTGATATCTGAGTCCGCTATCTGTTTTTTTAAACCCTGCAGAGACAGTATTTAAAGTTTCTTCTTGCTTTTCTTTTTCTAGTGCTTCACGTTCAACTCTAGAACCTTCAAAAATTCTAAATGCTTCAATGGCATTAAATTTTTCAGCATCTTCACCTTCACGAATTATTTCTATTGAAGTTAAAGAGTCGTTTTGTTGAATTGCATCAACTATATCTTGTCCCTCAACAACATTACCAAAAACAGTATGTTTATTATCTAACCAAGGTGTTTCAATATGAGTGATAAAGAATTGACTTCCATTGGTTGCCGGACCTGAATTTGCCATAGATAAAACTCCGGGTTTATCATGTTTTAGATCTGAGTGAAATTCATCTTCAAAACTATAACCGGGATTTCCGGTACCCGTACCTTGTGGACAACCACCTTGAATCATAAAATCAGGAATTACTCTATGAAATTTTAATCCGTTATAATATGGAGTGCCTTGAGGTTTACTGTTATTTTCTAAGTTTCCTTCCGCTAAAGCAACAAAGTTACCAACCGTACCTGGTGTTTTTTGAAATTCTAATTTTACTATCATTTCACCTTTTGAGGTGTTAAATTTTGCGTATAATCCGTCGTTCATATTTTTTATATATTAAGAATGCAAAGATAGGGATTGAAAAATAATTGAAAGATTAAATATTGAAAGAATTTGAAAGAGGTAAATTATTAAATAGCATGAGTTTTGATATAAATAATATGATTATGTAATTGAAAAAATGCTATTTAAAGTAATCTTGTCATTCTTGCCTTTCGTCTTCGATCAAGATAAACTTTGGCAGGAATCTATGCTAGGTTTTGGACTGTCTTAAGTTTTCAGGACCGCCTGTACAGGAATGACAAAGTTTTTCAAAATAAAAAACTATATAGATGATTATCAACAAAAAAGGCTCACCATAAATACGATGAACCTTTTTAAAAAAATATTGGGTTGATTATTATTTTTATTGTTTAATTACTTTAAAACTACCTTCTTTTTTACCAATAGCAACATTTACTATATACATACCTTCAGGTAAATTCTCCATGCTTAATTTAGATTCGAAAGAAACTGGTTTTTTAGCAATTACTTTTTGACCAATCATATTGTACACATTGATAATTGAAATTTCTTCATTAGCTTGTAATGTTAATACATCATTAACTACAGGGTTTGGATAATAATTAAATCCTAGATCAACTAAATCACCAATATTAGCAGTGGCTGTATTTAAGAGTTTATAATTGTCTATACCAATCCCCCAAGTTTGTGTATTTTCATCATCATAAATAAACTTTACTTTAAAACTACTGTTGATATATGCACTTACATCAATATCCTTAGTTTGGCTTGTACCAGTATTTGGCGCTGTATCATCTCCATCTACAAAAAGTACATTTTGCCATGCACTGCCATCCCAAACATCAACCATAAAATTACCGGAAATTCCAATAACTTGATGATTATAAACCAATTCTATACCTGCACTAATAACATTTGCAGCTACTAAATCTACAACAGGACCTTCTAATTCAACTACATTATTGATGAACTCACCGCATGCATTGTCATCGAAGATAACACCTCCAGAAGTAAAAGAGGCAGCATTGGTAAATCCACTACCTATTAGATCTCCATTAAAACCAAATTGCCATGCACAACCAGTTGGACCTGTTGTGGCTGACCAACCTGAAGGCATTGTAGTACCATTAAAATTTTCTTCTTGTATTTGTGCATTGCTTATAAAGCCTACACAGAATAATATATATAATAAATTTAATTTTTTCATCGGATTATTTTTTTTGATTAAAACTATGCTTCATTTATTCAAATTCCACACGTTGTATAAATACACTAGAGTTTCCTGCTGCATCTGTTACTATCCACTCTCTAACAATCATGTTAACTCTTTTAACTACACATTTATCTAAAGACGCATACATATCAATATGTTGTAAATTTTCACCACCAACAGTTTGACCATTAACAGTACCTTCGTAAGATAACCAAAAACCAATACCATAATCGCCATACACATCTCTTGGACCAATATCCATATGATGTAAATTAGTATTGCTAAGTAAGGTTAAGTTTGAATTTGTATAATCACCAAATCCTTCCAATTTATAAGGTTTTGCAAAATCGACATTTGCATATAAACGTTGTTCCTTTTGTGAATCATTATCTATGTAACCACCTGAAGCTGACCAAGTATTAAAATCTACTAGGGTTTCAAAGAAAATTTCTATGATCCATCCGGAAGTTGGGTCAGTATTATTTACAACCCTACCATGTATTTTTGCAGAACCATCTGTGAATTTTTCGAAATATCCGTTTTCCCAATGATGCCATTTATCAAACGGAAAACTGTGGAACCAAATATTAGAATCGGTATAAGTAGGACCAAAATCAATAAAACATGATTCTGTAATATCTTCATATTCATTATATTCTATGGTAACTGCAGAACACTCATCACTAAATGTTATTTCAGGTATTTGACTAAGGTCTTCAACTAAAATATGGCTAACTAAATTATCAGCCGTAGGAGGTGTAGTATCAGAATCTACACAACTACACATAACGTCTGTCTTAACAGCACCTGCCATAACCCATGATTGTCCATTAACATTTTGTCCGTTTTTCTTATTTCGGGTATCAATTTTTATTTCAATTTCATTGACTGAACCTGCAACATTTTCCATGTTCAACTCAAAAACCTTAATACAGCAAGTACCTGGAGAAAAATCATCTATTGTTTCAGTTAACTCAACAAAACTACCATCAGCAGCAGAAACTTCAATATGTATGTATCTACCATCGGGTGTTAATTCAGATATTGGTAATTCTACATTTACTGTTCGAGGTCCATCATCAGTTTGAATAGGAATTGTTGTGGTTTGAATATCATTATATCCGCTTAAAGCTGTAAAAACGCCTGAAGTAGCAGCACCGGTATTATTATGTCTAAAAACATAGACCAACATTGACTGCGCATAACTTGCATGTGTTGTATTTGAATAATTTACAGATGAAGTTGCCGGCATTTCTGTTCTGTAATACCAAACATTAGAACTACCTCCGGTTGGAACTTCTCTATTTGCGGTGTAAGAATTGCCATTGGCATCTTGAATTTCAATTGTACTGCCAGGATTGTTACCTTTATATACAATTTCGACAACCACACGGTCAATACTTTCCCCATCATTAATCTCTAATGAAGCAGGGACATTGTTTTTTAAGCCTAGACTTATTAGTTCAACTTCAATACTTTCATCACAAGAATATGACCAACCCGGGTCGGTTAAACTTGTAAAAGTATTTGAAGTAAGGTCAATTTTTTTAGAAGACGGATTTGTATTACCATCTTTTGCATATCCATTAAATTGGATAAGAAATAATGCAAGTATTAATAATTGCATCGAGTAACTTTTTTTCATGCCAGTTTAATTTAGGTTAGAAATTACTTTAATATATAAACCCTAGCAGTCTCTGTTGAAACTATTAGGGAGTTAAGTTAAAACGCTTAATATGTTAAAATATTTTGCACTTCTTTTTTCACGTTAAATTTTAGATATTAAAACATCCTATTTTAACTATAACAACTTGCTATTAAATATTCCTACCCTCTTTATGTAGTTTTTTTATTAAAAGAGTTTAAACTGTCTGTTTTTTTGATTATTATATAAGCTGTAATCTAGAGGAGACATACATACAGAATTTAAATATTTCTTTTTTGCTAATCTGAATTGTATTGCTACTTGTTCAGCAATTTTCCCTTCACCACGCATTCTTTTTCCAAATCTACTGTCATTAAGATGACCGCCATGACAATCTTCTATTTGATGTAAAACCTTGTCAGCTCTGTCTGGTAAAGTCTTTTTAAGCCAATCAGTAAAAATACTCCCGATTGCACCATTTAATCGAACAATTGTATAGGCTGCAGAACAAGCACCTAATTCACTTACTTTTTTTACCAGACCAAAAATTTCATGACTATTTATTGCAGGTATAATGGGTGCCATCATTACATTTACCGGAATATTATTATCAGATAGTATTTTAATGGTCTGTAACCTTTTTTTTATGGAAGTTGTTCTAGGCTCAAGGATTAACCTGGTTTCTTCTTTTAATGAGGTAACAGAAATACTTACGTGGATTAAATTCAGCTTAGCCATTTCTGATAAAATATCTAAATCTCTTAAGATCAATGCATTTTTAGTGATGATACTTACCGGATGTTTGTATTTTAGTAGTACTTGTAGTATTTCACGTGTAATTTTAAGTTTTTTTTCAATAGGTTGATAACAATCAGTATTGCCGGATAGCATAATATTTTGAGCCTTCCAATTTTTACTTTTTAGCTTGGTTTCTAACAATTGAGTTGCATTTTTTTTAAATAATATTTTTCTTTCAAAATCTAGACCTGCGCTATAACCCCAATATTCATGTGTGTTTCTTGCATAGCAATAGATGCAGCCATGTTCACAACCTTGATAGGGGTTCATTGAATAGGCTAGGCCAATGTCAGTACTTGTTACTTTATTGAGGATGGTTTTTGGGAAGATTTCAATGTATTGCGTTTTGTTACTATCAGAGCTTTCATTTATACTCTGGCAATGATTTAAAAAGTCATCTTCTACAATATATTGATTTTGTAAAAAATGATTATGAGTGTTAATTTGAGCACCTCGCCCTTTTATGTAATCTTTTTTTTCGATGTTTAACCCGCATTATGCATTAGAAAATTTATTACGTCTTGAAACTGCTTCAAAATATACCGTTTAACTGCTTTCTGAAATTTAACCGTAGCCCTTCGACTCCAGCTCAGGGTAAACTGCTACGCTAAAACTATGAAAAAGCCATATTTTATTACTGTTTCAACCCTCATTACCCCCGAAAGCTTCGGGACTAGTACATAATGAGGGTTTAAAATTACATCAGATTTAGCAAAAAGAGATGATTAATTTAGGGTAAAATTCAACAAATTTTATTGTTGATAAATTATAACTTAGTACTCTTATTTAATAAATAAAAATCAATTAAAACCATTGCAGTTAGAGCTTCTACAATTGGTACAGATCTAGGCACCACACAAGGATCATGTCTTCCTTTTCCTTGAACTTCTATTGGGTTACCATCTTTGTCTATAGTGTTATATTTTTGTAATAAAGTAGCCACCGGTTTGAATGCAACTCTAAAATAAATGTCCATACCGTTTGAAATTCCACCTTGAATACCACCAGATAGATTAGTTTTGGTACTACCATCAGAATTAAAAGCATCATTATGTTCTGAGCCTTTCATTTTAGTTCCACAAAATCCGCTACCATATTCAAAACCTTTTACAGCATTTATCGATAACATAGCATTACCTAATCTGGCATGTAATTTATCAAAAATGGGTTCTCCTAAGCCTATGGGAACATTTTGTGCAACACAAGTAATAGTACCGCCAATAGTATCACCTTGTTTTTTTATTTCTTTAATATGCTGAATCATTTTTTCAGCATAACTTTCATCAGGACAACGAATTATATTACTTTCAATCAAGTTAAAGTTTAAGTCTTGATATGGCTTTTCAAGAAAGATATTACCAACAGAAGATGTAAATGCATTGATTTTAATATCGGATAATAGTTGCTTTGCAATGGCACCCGCTACAATCCAGTTGGCAGTTTCACGAGCTGATGAACGTCCACCACCACGATAGTCTCTAAAACCATATTTTTTATCATAAGTAAAATCGGCATGAGAAGGACGAAATGTATCTTTAATCTCAGAATAATCCTTAGATTTTTGATTGATATTTTTAATGATGAACCCTATGGAAGCGCCAGTAGTTTTTCCTTCGAAAATTCCTGATAAAAATTCAACTTGATCTGGTTCTTTACGCTGTGTTACAATCTTTGACTGCCCGGGTTTACGTCTATCTAATTCAGTTTGAATAGCTTCAAAATTTAATTGTAACCCTGCAGGGCATCCATCAATAATACCACCCATAGCTTTACCATGTGATTCACCGAATGTAGAAAGTTTAAATAATTTACCGAAAGAATTACTCATTCTGTTTTGCTAAAAAATTGAAAAGCAAAGGTAAAATAAATCTATAAAAGAAACTATCTGTATGAAGCATTGTTTATTTTTGGATGGATTTTATATTATTTATGGAAAAAATGCATTATAATATTGTGGTAAAAGGTAAAGTTCAAGGTGTTTGGTTTCGCAAATTCACTAAAGATAAAGCCGATGAGTTTGGAATTATAGGTTTTGTGCAAAATAAATTTGACGGGTTGGTATATATTGAAGCAGAAGGTAAAAAAGAAGTATTAAAGGAATTTATAGCTTGGTTGTACCAAGGATCTCCCTCAGCCAAAGTACGTGAAGTTGTTTATGATATTGGAGAATTTCAGAACTATACGAATTTTGAAATTAGAAGAACCACAACTTAACAGCCATAACAGTTACCATAATAATTAAAAATATTCTTACCAGTCCATCTCCTTTTTTTACTGACCATCTACTCATAAACCATCCGCCTGTAGCGTTACCAATAGAGAGAATTAAACCGTATTTCCAATTTATCATATCATTATAAGCAAAGATTGCCACTGCTGAAAGAGAATAAATCAATGCTACAAATACTTTGATAGCATTACTTTTTACTAGTGAGAATCTATTAATACCAGATAAAGCTAATAGCATTATAAAACCAACACCAGCTTGTATAAAGCCACCATAGATACCTACAAAAAAGAAAGCGAGTATTCCTAACCAAAAATATTTTCCTCTAATTCTTTCCATCAGCTCTTCTGTAGTTATTTTGGGTTTAAAGACCATATATACAACAATCAAAACCATAATAATGGCTAAGATCTTATTAAAAATTTCGCCTTTAATGTCAACAGCTAATAATGCGCCTATAATTGCACCGACAGTAGCAGATAAAGCAAGGTAAATACTATAAGGAAATGCAGAAACGCCTTTGCTTTTAAATCCGCTTACTGCAAATATATTCTGAATAATAATGGCTATTCTATTTGTACCGTTAGCTATATTTGGCGGAAGTCCTAAAAAGATAAGCATTGGTAGTGTTAATAAAGAACCGCCCCCGGCAATAACGTTGATCATCCCGGCAATAAACCCTACAAGAACTAATAATAACAGGTCAGAAGAGAATTCCATAATAGTTTAAATGTTAGGCAGGTAAAAGTACAGTTTATTTAGAAACAAGAAAGGGTTTAAAAAGTCTCAAAAATATTTCCTATAAACAAAAAAGGGTTTTATATTTGCACCCGCCTACGCGATTACAAAATCGCTTTGGCGGGCAAGTCCGCTAATTTGGGCAATAAGTCCACACTGGAGAAATGGCAGAGTGGTCGAATGCACTGGTCTTGAAAACCAGCGAGGGTCACACCTCCGGGGGTTCGAATCCCTCTTTCTCCGCAAAAACCCTTAGAATCAATTGATTGTAAGGGTTTTATAATTTTAGGTGTTATTTTGGGTGTTGTAAATATAGATTTTATTACTCTTGCTGAACCTGCTGCAACATAACAGCACACTCTAAAAAATAAGAGTTTCGTCTATAATTTTTCTTTTTCTCATAGTTAACAGAAATAATTTTTCCTAGTTTATAGTTTTGTTCTAGCTGATAAATGAGCTGTGTAATTTTAGAAAAGCTTCCTTTTAATTTAAAAGTAAAAGTATTTATGAGTGCATTATCAGTTTTAAAAGAATGAGGATTATTAAAATTGACCACTTTTATAGAAGTAGTATCAGCCAAAGTAGTAATGGTTTTTAGCAAATTATTTTGAAAAGAGCTTTCAGTTGATATTTGTTTAGACTTTAAAATGGAATCATAATAGACATTCTGTTGTTTTAGCTGTGTTAGTTTTTGAGACACATTGGTAAATAAATCTTGCTCCTTTTTTAATTTTTGATATTTATTTTTAAGCTCAAAAGTGTTAGAAAAAGACAATAGATATCCTGCCCATAGTAAAATTACTATTCCAATCAAGAGAACAATATTTTTTTGTTTTAAACTCACTTATTTAACTCAATTTGTAATTCAAATCCTGTTGCTGTTTTTTTACCAGTACCATATTCTTGAATCATTACTTTTTCAATCCAATTTTGTTGCTCTAGGGTATTGACCCAATTAGAAAAATCAGCACTATTATTTGATTTTCCCTTTATAATAATTGTTTTTTCTTGAATTATAATTTGTTTCTCTTTTTTAATGCTACTTTCTAACGGTTGAAATTGTATTTCAGACAGCATAATAGAATGAGGCAATGCCTCACCAATCTGATTTAAATACCATGAAGATCTAGAAGAAGCCAATGAAAAGTTAGTAACCAAACGTTCTTTTTTTTCAACTTCATCAGCAAGTTTAGCAAATGAATTTTTATAGGTTTTATTGAGTTCAAGTTCATTGTTTAAGCTATTAATTTCAGTAGAATAATGACTAAAAAAAAGAAAGCTTACTAACAATAAGACAAACACAATGCTTAAACCAAACTTTAAACCAAGTTCAAAAATTCGTTTGTGTTTAAAATTATCAGAAAGATTATTACTTAAATGTTTAAAATTAGAAGTAGTTGTTTCTTGATGGGTATAATATGCAATAATACCTGCTAAAGGTAATACTTGCTTATTAGTAAGTTCTAAACCATTGATAGTATAGTTGGTAAGAGAATTATTTTCTAATTTTTCAATATTAGAAATGCTATTTTCTAAAAATGTGAGACTGGCATTTGAAGAGTTGATAATACTCTTATTTATATAGGAACTCAATTGTGAACCAATTAAATTTCCTAAAGAAAAATCAATAATATTCAACCCAAGAGCATTGTATTCTTGTAAAAGACTATCTATATAATCTTTTCTACAGATAGCAATAAATGTAATATCACTTGAAACACAAATTTCATAATAAAAATCTTCAATTTTTAGATTAGGAAAAGCGAGTGCAATTGCTTTTTGGGAGGTGTCATTGACACCTTTTAATACTTTAAAGAGTACCTGTTCATTATTGATGATTAAAAACAAATGTTGCCTTTTTTGTAATTGATTATTAAGCTTGGCAATTTCGCCACATTCAAATGTGCTTTCAATTAACAATTCACCTTTCTTCTTTCTAAGTATGAGCGCATTTAATGTTTCCTTACCATCAATAACTGTATGTTCTATTCCACAGAATAGATTTCCAAACTTACCATATGTTAATAATTGGGATAACATTATCTGATAATAGTTGGTTTAATCAATACCGTTAATTTCTTTTTGGTATCCTCACGCTTTTTGTTGCTAAACAACCATTTGATGATAGGAATCCTAGCTAACAAAGGAACACCAGTACCTGTATCATTTTTTATTTTTTCTTCCAAACCACCTAAGATCACCATATCTTGGTCTTTTACTCTAATAATTGAATTGAATTCTCTCGAATTTATTCCGGGAGGCGCATCATCTGCAACTTTATTACCATTAAAACTAGATTGTATTACATTAATGTCTAAAGTTATTTGTCCGTCACCAGACACCATTGGTTTAATATTAATGGCAAACTCTGCATCAATGGGTTGATAATTAGTAATGGTTGAAGTTTGCGGATTTTGACTCCCAATAATATCACGTTGTGTAACGGCATAATAAGTAGTTTCACCAATTGATAAATTGGCACGATGTCCATTTAAAGCTGATAGTTTAGGAGCTGACCTTATTTTAATATTGCCATTAGTTTCCATCGCTTTTATCTTGGCAAAAAAGTTAGGTACAACTTGTCCTAGATTCCATGAACCAAAACCACTAAATCCACCAATAATTCTATTGACAGTATTAGCGCCAAGTGTCAAATCTGTTGTCGGGTAAATTCCACCTTGAGTTGTTGCAGGTTCACTACCAAGCCCCCAACTAACACCGGTTTCAACAGTAGCCGTTTTATTGACTTCTATGAGCATTACTTCAATTAAAATGACAGGAACTGGTTTATCAATATATTCAATAAATTTTTTAAACCGTTCAATGTTCTGACTTGGGCCGCTTACAATAAAACTATTGAGTTCAATATCAACACTAACTTTTAGATCTTTAATAACATCATCGGGTAATATATTGATTAAAGATTCTAATTGATTATCTCGATTGGAAAATGTACTGGTTCTACTGGTATTTATAGTTTGTCGATTGTTGTTTAAACCTTGTCCATTAGTGTTGAAATTTTGATTATTAGAAGTATTAAATCTTTGATTTGTATTATTCCCAAAAGAGCTAATTCGCCCGGCTCTTCTTCCTGAACTGCCTGATGAAGTCATTACTTCAATAGAACGATGCATTAGAGGTATGGTAATCGCATCACGTAATGAAATTTGTTCTTTTTTACCAAAATAATACATGCCATCTGCTTTTTTATAGGCATAATCCGTATTTTCTAATATTTTATCAAGAAGGAGATCATAACTGATATTTTCAGCCTTTACTGTGGCAGTACCTGCTCCGTCTAAAGGAGCAAACGTAAACATACTTTTATTCAATTCATGTCCAATATCATAGACAATAGTGGCAATAGAGGTGTTTTCAAAATCTACATTCAATAATTGACTGACAGAATCAGCTTCAAAAAAGAAATTAGAACGCCTACTACGTTGAGGGCGCGGTTGTTGTTGCTTTTTCTCACCAGCCTTTGGAGGTAAATTATTAGAAACAACAATGTTGCTCTGTTCAAATAAATAATAATTGTCTCTGGTTTTATTGACCACAATATTATTGGCAAAAGCAATTTTATCAAGTGCACTGTCAAAAGGCATATTTTTGATATAGCTTTTTAATAACAAGTTGCTCATTCCGGGAGCAAAGACTAAATTTTTACCCGTTTTATCCATAATCTGTTTAAAAGCAATGTGTAATGTGTCTTGTTGTAGGTCTATACTCAAATTATCAGAAATAGGTTCATAATTAATAGGAATTATACGATGTTTTAATTTTTGTTCCCTAAACTTATATATGGATAGGATATTACCTGTAAAGTTGATGTTTAAATCATATTCTTTACAAACAAAAACCAATACATCGGCTACTGTAGCATTTGAAAAATTATTACTAATGCTGATTTGATTTAAGTCAGGATGAATGTTGACATTGATATTATGCGCTGTAGCCAACGCCTGCAAAAAGTCAGACAATGCCACATTATTGACATTAATCTCCGCTTTTTGACTGAGTCCAGGTGCATCAATGACGATACTTTCTAACTTGATTTTGAGTTGTTCAATACGATTTTGTTGCGCTGTAAGGTTTGTAGCCAAACAGGCAAACAAAAGGGCTAATGCAAATTTTAGGTTTATATAATTTTTCATTTTTTCTTGATACTTAATATTAAAAATGCTAATCTGTTAGTAAGGGAAATACTTCTTCTATAGCCGTTTCTCCATTGATAACTAATTTTAAAGCATTTACTTTTAATGTTGCAATTTTTTTCTTGGCGAAATAATCGTCAATTTCTAAGGCATTATTTTTGATATGTTGGGTTAATTCTTTGGTAATAGGTAGTATTTCATAAATCGCCTTTCTACCAGCATAACCAGTATGGAAACAATGTTCGCACCCAATTGGCTTATAATGTTCAATTAAATCTTCCGGAATTAAAAAACCTTCAGGGAATGCATCTCCAAATGCTTCTGTTATAGCTTTACAATGATTGCATAGCAAGCGTATTAACCTTTGTGCAACACTTACTTTGAGCGTACTAGCAATTAAAAAAGAAGGCACGCCCATATCTATCAATCTTGAAATCGTTGCCCATGCTGAATTGGTATGTATGGTAGATAATACCAAATGTCCTGTCAATGAAGCACGAATCGCCATATTTGCGGTGGCTACATCTCTAATTTCACCCACCATAATAATATCAGGGTCTTGGCGTAAAAAGGTGCGTAATGCCTTGGTAAAATCCAACCCTATATTTTCTTTAAGTTGTACCTGACTGACACCTTCTAGGGTATATTCAATAGGATCTTCAATAGTTACAATATTGGTGTCATTGGTATTTAATAATTTTAAGGTAGCATAGAGAGTAGTGGTCTTACCCGAACCCGTGGGTCCTGAAATCAAGACAATACCATTTTGATTTTTAACACTGCTTTTATAACGTTTTAATTCTTCTTCGGTAAAGCCTAAGATATCTAGTTGAATATTGGTGGCATCTTTAGAAAGTAAACGCAACACCAATTTCTCACCATATAAGGTAGGCAATGAAGAGACCCGAATATCATATTCCTCAGTAGGCGTATTGATCTTGATACGCCCATCTTGAGGCAATCGTCTTTCGGCAATATCCAATCCGGCTTTAACTTTTAACTGATTGATAATTTTAGGATATTCCGTTTCAGAAATTACATAACGTTCTAATAATTTTCCATCTATTCTAAAGCGTACACGACGCGTATTTTCAAAAATTTCAAAGTGAATATCACTGCTTCCTAAAGACTTAGCTTGATGAATAATGTTTAATAATAAGTCTTTAGAGTCACTCAATTGCGTATTGGTTGCTGCATTGGTTTTTCTATAATTTAAAGCTAAATATTTTTGGATGTTTTCAACAGATTCATCTATAAGTTCTACTTGTTTTCCGAAGATAATTTGCAATTCATTACCCAAACTTGCTTTGTTATCAGCATCCGTTTTAAAAGAAATACTACCATTGTGTTGTAGATGTGGAATGATACGATAATGATAGGCCTGCTCAGTGCTTATCAGTTGTTGTAATTCGGTTGCTATGTTAAAATCAATCTTCATTAAAAAGCATATAGATTTGTAAAGTGAAACATCCAATTAGCACTAAAAACCAATAAGAAAAACAATGCTTGCAATCCTGCCAAGGGCACATTGTTGTCTTTTAAAGAAGGTTTTAAAAACAGAAACAAGACCAAGCTAAATAATAAGGAACAAGAAAACAAAATCAGAAATGTAGCAATAGGAAAACTAATGGCGATGACAACAAAAAACAAGAAATCACCTAAACCTAAAGCAGTATTTAAGGTTTGTTTTAGTTTGAATTTTGAATATAAAAAGAGGATACCCATTAACACCAATAGCACTGTCAAGTTTATACTGATGTTTGAAAAATATAGTTGGGTATCGTTCTTTAGATAATAAAATAAGCTCATAACAATAGCTAAACCAATAAGCAAAAAAAGATAGACTTTACGCTCTTTAAAATCTTGGACTATAATCGACATTAGGCAAAAAAAACAACTTATTTGTAGTAGAAATAACATAAATAGAAAAAGGATTAATTAATCTTTGATTATTTCTTTAGGTGCATCATTTTGGTCGATTTCCCAAACATTAAAAACACCATCCCCATCAAAATCGGTTACAGCAGTAGCACGAGCTTTAAAACTTGCATTTGAGGTTTCAATAATTTCATAGCTATAATTGGCATTGCCATTTTGTTGTACTGTTTTAGGAACTTCAAAATCTATGGCATTAAAGTCAGCACTATACTTTGAATACATAAAAAAGTATTGCTTCTCCAGATTGTAAATGTGTTTGAGTTGTGTCTGTGCTTCCAGACTTTTTGTCTTTGAAATTAAAGGCATTAAGTTGGGCAAAGCCAATAGTAGTAAAATACCAATAATGACCAATACTACAAGTAGTTCTTGCAGGTTAAAAGCGGGTATCTTTTGAGATACAATCTTAGTAATTTTTTTCATAGATGACAGTGCTATTTTGGTTCAAACTTACATTAAAATTCAAATTTATTTTTTGCTGACAAGCAGATGTAGATGTCAGAAATTGATCATTTTATACCATTTATTAAGAAAAGTGAACCGTTTATACGTAAATGTATGACACAGGGTAAGTCGTCGTTTTTGGATGAAAAAATGATTCTACTTTAGTGCTCTAATTCATAATTAAACCCACTCTCGCAATAAAAAGGGCTTCCTTTTTTTAAACTCAAACAATATGAAAAAAATATTTTCCTCAATAGTTCTTATACTCAATTTATTGTGTTTTAGTATTGCATTTTCTCAAACACAGTTACCTCAAGTTGTTCCAGTTTCTCCAGAAGCTGCCAGTTTGGGTAAGTACGGTGAAATACCTGTTAATTTAGCTACTGGTAAAATAAATTACACAGTACCTATATACACAATTGATGTTAATGGTTTTCAATGGCCAATATATCTTTCCTATAATTATAATGGGCTAATGGTTGAACAAGACCCTCCACTTACAGGTTTAGGTTGGGATTTAATGGCTACAGGAAGAATAACAAGACAAATAAGAGGAAAACCTGATGATAGAGAGGCTTATGCTAATCTTCAATACAAAAAGAACGTTATAGTACCTTATTTAGAATGGGATTATAGTATTTCAGATTACCCTCTATCAGACTTATATAATTTATATAGAAATATAGAAACTAAAACACTTGATGGACAGAATGATAAGTATTATATCAATGCAGGTAATTTATCAGGGAGTTATGTATATAATGAAGATAATGAGGTTGTTTTTTTAAATTATAGAAATTATAAAATTGACGGTACAATAATTACTGATGAAGGTGGAGTAAAATATTATTTTGAGCAATCAGAATCAGGAGATTTCCATATAAATACTCCAGAAGGTGGAACTCTCAATGAGCCTATACCCATTAGTTATCTATTAACCAAAATAGAATTACCTAATAATAAAGGGATTATCAATTTTGAGTATTACCCTATCATTGATTACGACAAAACGGTTGTTTCTGAAACCGAAGTTATCAGCTTAGCTTTTCCCAATGAAATTAATATAGATCCCGTGGTTAAAACGGTTAGGTCTACTCCAATTAAAAAGATTACTTTTCCAAATGGAGAAGTAAGGTTTGGTGTAACTACAGCAAATGATAATGGTATACAGACATCCTCATTAAATAATATATCTGTTTGGAATAATAATTCTGAAACCTTGAATTATAATTTTAACTATAGTAATTCTGCTAAAAGTTTAAAAACACTCAATTCAATACAAAAAAATAGAAACAATATTGTTTTACCTTGGTATAGTTTTGAATATTATAGCTTTCCTAATAGTTTAGACTATAAACAACAAGATATCTGGGGCTTTTATAACGGTAAACCAAATGCAAACTTAATTAATGGAGATAGGGAAGTTGTTTTTAATAAAACAGTATCAGGAGCATTAAAAAACATTAATTATCCTACAGGAGGATCTACTGAAGTTACTTATGAGCAAAATAAAATAGTAAGTTATGCATCAAATTCAAATGGTGATTGTACCTATAGTCATAATAAGACTATATCAGGTCAACTGATAGGTGATTCTAATCCAAAATTTATTGATACAATAATTACTTTACCTTCAAATCAAATTGTGACAATAAATGCTTATGCCAGAGTTGGTAATGGTTCTGCAACTAATATGTTTGGGGCTGAAGCATCGATTGAAATAAAAACAATTGGATATTTAGGTTGTCTTCCAAATAGCGTTAATGTTAATATAGCAGTTTATGGTGAAGAACAAGGAGTTTGCAGTTATGGTGATCCATTTAACCCTTGCCCTCCTCCTGACTTGTATACCGAAAATGATTCGAAAACACGATTTGTGAGTGATGCAAAGATTTATATTAGAGGGTCAGTGGAAGCACCACAAGGTAAAGAAGCTAAAATATATTATGTAATTCACTATGAAGATAGAATTAATGAGGATAAAAATATTGGAGGCGTAAGAGTGGCTCAAACTAAAGATTGTAGCAAACCTAATGATTGTATAACTACAGATTATAAATATATAAATACTGACAATACTAGTAGTGGATATTTATTAGGTGCTGATGCTATTTTTAACTACTCTATATTTTATAGCGAGCTTGGGAAGGCGGGTAATAAATATTATAGATCTTCTAATAGTATGCAAAACTTTAATAGTTTTCAAAGCGCGCCCGTTTTATATGATAGGGTAGAGCTTTTAAAGAGTGGTGGAGATAATGGTAAAATAGTAAAACATTTTAGCAAATTTGGGAATCAAGGAGTCTCAGCGCTCCCTTTTTTAGAAAAAGAAAATAAGGATTGGAAAAGTGGTAAGTTATTAAAAACTGAAATTTTTAGAAAACAGAATGGACAATTCGATTTGCAAAGGGTAGAAGAAAATTTCTATGACGAATTCTTTTCTTATGGAAAAAATAATAATAGCTTATTAAAAGCATATAATTTTGATGTAGCAAGAATAAAATATCTTTATAGTTTACTTAGTGACGGTACATTACTTTTAACTGAAAGTGTATATAATTATAGAGAGAGAAGCACTATTGATTACCCTAAGGCATATTTACAAACAAAATCTACCACTAAAGAATATTTTCCTAGTGGCGAGATAGAAACCGAAACTACTTATGAATATAATTCACCAAGATTACTATTACATAAGAAAAAGTCCATTGTAAATGGAGGTAAGATTATAGAAACAACAACATTATATCCAGATGATATTAAAACAGTTTCTACGTTACAAGATGATAGTACTATTGATGGAGGAGCTTTGAGTTCCAACGAATTTAATGCAATAAAGAAACTTCAGAAATCAACAGCTACAAATACTACCGGGCAAAATAGAATAGCAGAACCTATACAAGTAGAAACTATTGTTAAAAATGGTTCTACAGTTGTATCAAAAACAGTGCAACGCACTAATTATAAAGACTGGGGTAATGACATTGTATTACCAAAAGATGTTCAAACTTTAAAAGGAACTTATAATTCATCTACCAATAAACCACAAGACCGGCTAGTTTTTCACGATTATTATCCCAATAATGGTAATGTTAAAGAAGTAAGTAAAAAAGATGGTACCCATATGGTTTATATCTGGGGTTATAATGAGCAATACCCTATAGCAAAAATAGAGAATGCTACTTACTCTCAGGTTAGTTCAGCTTTAGGCATAACTAATTTAAATTTATTAAAAGGGAACACCTTAACAGACCAACAAGTAAGAGATAAACTCACAATTTTACGTAACCATTCATCTATGAAGAGTGCTCAAGTAACAGGTTATACATACAATCCTTTAATTGGAGTAAGTAGTATTACAGACCCTACAGATCAAACAATCTATTATTATTATGATAGTTTCAATCGGCTAGAGTTTGTTAAAGATGCTCAAGGTAAAATTTTAAGTAAAAATGAATATAACTATAAAAACTAATCAAGCCATGAAGAATATAAAACTTACGTTTCAATTAGTTATGTTTATCGGATTACTTTTACCTACTATATGTTTACATTCTCAAATTTCTATTGGAGGTGGAGGTAGCGGTGTTGCAATAACAATTATAGGTCCTAATACTGTAAATATTAATGAAACAATAGCGTATCAAGTACAACCTATAAGTGGTGTAACTATATTTAGCGGTAGTTGGTCTGTTTCTGATGGTACAATTTTATCACAAAATGCAACTAGTGCAACTATTAGATGGACAAGTGCTGGTTTAAAAACACTTACCTATACAGCTACTAATACTACAAGTGGTGTTTTACGAGGTTTTTCTTTTATAACTGTTAATAATGTAGTTGTATTCCCTAATGTTCCACCAAATCCAGTAATAGTAAATCAAACATGTACTAATGCCGTATTACAAAAATCAGGCAATCCACCATCAGATGAGATGTGGTATTGGCAAGGTACTAATGCATCAGGTACAAGTAGCAGTTTTCCAGCTACAAGTAATTACACTGTAAATACCTCAGGGAGCTATTATTTACGAGCAAAAAATACAACAACGGGTAATTGGAGTGTAGCGTCAAGTTCAGTATCTATAACCTTAGGAACTATAGGAGGAACTACTTGGTATGCAGATACCGACAATGATGGGTTGGGCGACCCCAACAGTTCAATTGTTCAATGTACACAACCAACGGGGTATGTTTCGAATAATTCAGATCAATGCCCAAGTACACATGGTGGAGGCACTTCTACTGGTTGCCCGGCATCAGGAGGGCTAAGTAATGAAAATTATGTATATGCCATTGCGCCTCAAATACCAGTTACAGACATGTCTGGTTTAACTGAGAATAAGCATGCTATAAAAAACATTGTTTATTATGATGGCTTAGGTCGTCCAAAACAAAGCATAGCAATTAAGCAAAGTAATTTAGAAAAAGATATCGTAACGCATGTTGGTTACGATGCTTTAGGCAGGCAAGTTAAAAATTATCTGCCTTATACTTCTACGGCAAATGATGGCTATATAAAAACAGATGCTTTAACCGCTACCAATACGTATTATAAAAATAATTATCCAACAGAAGTAAATCAATCAAATCCGAATCCATATTCAGAGAAATTATTTGAGACTTCACCACTAAATAGAATATTAAAACAAGCTGCTCCGGGTGAAGATTGGAAAATGGGTAATGGACATGAGATTGAATTTGAATATCATACCAATACTGCTATTGATGCAGTTAAATATTATGAAACTTCATTAGTGTATTCAACTACTTATATGGTTTATACACCTACATTGACTGTAAATGCTACTAATAATGGCTTTTATCAAGCAAATAAACTGTATAAAACATTACTAAAGACGAAAATAATAGTGGTACTACAAAAGCCCATACTACCGAAGAGTTTAAAGATTTGCTAGGTAGAGTGGTTTTAAAAAGGACATACGGCACTTCTAAAGTTGGAAGTAATACATTAACAGACGCACCTCACGATACTTATTATGTATATGATAATTATGGTAATTTAACCTATGTATTACCTCCAAAAATGGAAGCATCTACAGCAACTATGGCTACTATTAATGGTCAATTAAATGAGTTAGGGTATCAGTATAAATACGATAATAGAAATAGGTTAGTAGAAAAAAGAATACCAGGTAAAGATTGGGAATATATTGTGTATGACAATCTCGACAGACCCGTACTTACACAAGATAGCTATTTAAGAATCACTTCGCCAGACCAGTGGTTATTTACTAAATATGACGCACTTGGTAGAGTAGTCTATACAGGCATTTATAGAACTAATAGTTTAAGAAATACTTTACAAACACAGTTTAATAGTAAAAATGCAGCAGCTTCAAATTACGAAATAAGAGTAGCTTCAGGTAGTGGATTTGGAAGTACGTATTATACTAATTCTGATTACCCTACGAGTATTTCTACCAACGATATTTTAACTGTAAATTATTATGATGATTATGGTTTTGATTTAGCAGGTTCTTTTAATCCTACAACAAATAATACACAGGTGTATGGTAAGCTAGTTAGTATAAAAACAACAGGATTGGTTACAGGCTCTAAAGTAAGAGTACTTAACACAACCGATTGGATAACCACTGTTAGTTATTATGATGAAAAGAATAGACCTGTTTATGTGTATGCCAAAAACAATTATTTAAAAACAACTGATATTGTAAAAAGCAAATTAGATTTTGTTGGTAAAGTTGATGAAACCACTTCATTGCATACAAAAACAGATAGTAGTTTACCAACAATAGTGTCAGTAGATGATTTTGAATATGATCATGTAGGTAGATTAAAAAAACAAACGCAAACAATTGGTGGTAATACTGAAGTTATTGCAGTAAATACTTATGATGCATTAGGGCAATTAGAACAAAAAGAAGTAGGCGGCAAGAATAATCAAGCAAGGTTGCAAACCATAGCTTACAAATACAATATAAGAGGTTGGCTAAAACAAATAAACAATCCTACTAGTTTAGGGAATAGCTTATTTGCATTTAAGATTAATTATAATACGGTAAACCATAGTGGTACAAAGCTCTATAATGGTAATATTTCTGAAACCGAATGGCGAACTAATAATAGTGATGATAGTAGTTTACATTGGTATAAATTTCAATACGATGCTTTAAATAGAATTACCAGTGCAACAGATAATTTAAATCGCTATACTGTAAATAACATAAGTTATGATAAGAACGGAAATCTAATGACTTTAAAGCGGTTAGGGCATATAGTTGCGCAACCAAATAAAAATTACAGTAATCATTTTGGGGTGATGGATAACTTAGCTTATACATATAACTCAACTAGTAATAAGCTAAAGAATGTACAAGAAGCTTCAGGGGGGCATAGTAATTACGGCTTTAAAAATGGATCAACAGTAGCTACTGAGTATACCTATGATGCCAATGGTAATATGAAAACTGATACTAACAAAGGCATTACTAATATTAATTATAATCATTTAAATTTACCGACACAGGTTACTGTAAATGGTCAAAATATTTTGTATGTTTACGATGCAATAGGAAGTAAATTACAAAAAACAGTGGGCAGTACAACAACAGATTATGCAGGTAACTATGTATATGAAAATGGCAATTTGCAATTTTTTAATACAGCAGAAGGTTATGCATCTCCTATAAATGCTGCTAATTATAGTGTTGGCTATAATTATGTGTATCAATATAAAGATCACTTAGGGAATATCAGACTGTCCTACTCTGATAGCGATAATAATGGCTCCATATCCCAAAGTGAAATCATTGAAGAGAATAACTACTATCCCTTTGGGTTGCAACACAAAGGTTACAATTCTAACGTAAGCCCTAATGGTAATAGTACTGCGCAGAAGTTTAAGTATAATGGCAAAGAGCTAAACGAAAGTCTAGGTTTAAACCTTTATGAAATGGACTTACGTCAATATGATCCTGCAATAGCTCGTTGGACTGGTATTGACCCTATCACGCATCATTCGATGAGTACTTATACTGCTTTTGATAATAACCCAATTTATTGGGCTGACCCAAGTGGTGGTGATAGTTGGACATATGTAAGTGGTAGAACATATAGAAATAGCCAAACAGGAGAAGAAACAGAAGATTGGCAAAGGGCTATTAATGAAACTCAAGCACATTTTGGAGATGGTACTGATGATGATAAACGTGTTGACTCAAAAACAGGAAAAACAACCATTACAAAAACTAATGATTCTCAAGATAGATTATTTGTAGATGGGAAATTTGTAAAAACTGCTGAACAGGGTTCTTTTGAAAAAGAGCTTATTGAAAATGGAACAGAATTTACTTATAGAAGTCAACCAAAAGCTGTAGGGATGGGTGTAACCGATGCGGCACTATCATATTTTTCTGGCGAAGTAATACTAGATAAGCTTTTTAAAGGGAGTGTTTGGTTATACCGATTATATAGAGGGAGAAAGGCCAAGCAGGCTATTGAAACAATTAAAACTCTTAATCCGTATAAACTTGAAATGACTCATGGTTTGACATTGTCAAAACGGCAATTTCAGTTACTTAAAGATGATATAGCTAAAAACGGTATAAAAGAGGCTATACAGTTTGTTGAACATAATGGTGTTAAATATGTAGTTGGTGGACATCATAGGTTAAGAATAGCAAAAGAGCTAGGGTTAAAAAATGTACCTATCCAACAAGTATCATTACCTTTTGCAGGATATAAAACAACAGCTGATTTAATTTTCACGAAATATTAATTTTTAATGGCAATTTGGCAACATAAATTATTTTTATTACCAAAGGAAGAATTAGAGTCTTACTTTGGTAATAGTGCTGAACCTAATATTAATATGACAGATTTTGATAACATTGATTGGTGGAAGTACAGAGAAATTAATATAGAAGCATTTTCTGTTTTTAGTAATGTTTTGAAAAAGGAAGATTCTTGGTCTAAGAATATAATTCAATATGGCAATTTAGATTCTACTTGTATAGAATTGATACTTGAAAACTCAAAAATTGTAGAAGCCTCTACTAGAATAGATTTAAGAAAAAATAATGAAACTTTTATTAAGATATTAATGAGTTTTGCATTAAATAATGATTTAGTTTTTTTAAGTTGTAAAAAGAAATTAAATATTGTTTACCCCAATGAGCATAATATAAAAGAAGAAATCAAAGAATCAATAGTAGATTATGATACCTTTTTAGATTTTTTAGATGAAGAAGGTAATGGTAACGGGTCAGATTAGCTGCTAGGATGTGAACTAAATTAGTGGTTATATAATTTAATAATAAGTTCTTTGAAATATGTTTACCTATACCACTTAGGTAATATTCGACTGTCATATACTAAAAACCCAACGAGTGGGCAGTTAGAAATAATTGAAGAGAATAACTACTATCCATTTGGATTAAAACACAAAGGGTATAATGATGGGGGCGCTACCTCTTTAGGGAATAATGTGGCGCAGAAGTTTAAATATAATGGAGTTGAGCTAGAGGAAAGTTTAGGATTGAATCTTTATGAGATGAATGTAAGAAGTTATGATCCGGCAATAGCAAGATTTACCTCAATTGACCCAGTAACGCATCATTCAATGAGTACATATACAGCTTTTGATAATAATCCTGTGTTTTGGGCTGACCCAAGTGGAGCTGATAGTGATACATTTTTCAGTTCTAGTTTCTTAAATAAAAGGGGGGGACATTGGACTGATAGAGTTAATAAAATGGCTAATGGGGAAGATACTAATAGTACAAGTAACTCTATAAGTGATAATGAAGGACTAGATGATAAAATAACCGTTAATTCTGATGGGATTGTTACTAATGTTGAAGAAAATGAAGAAGAGGATACTTTTTTTGATGAGGAAGGAAATCAATTATTTTTTAATGATCCAAAAAATGATTTTTCAATATTTAATAAGTGGGGAGTAGGAGATAGGTTATTTTTTGCTATATCTAATAAAGAGTTAATTTTAGCAATTATTAAAGGAGGAATTTTCCCAAATAATAATACAACAAATATTAATGGAACAGGATATGCATTTGCTGGAATATTCTCATGGAGTAAGGCAGATTTTACATTTAATCATTTAGTGCCAACATATTTTAATGGAGGTGAAAGCTCTTATTTAGAGGAAGGATTGTTGAGAACATCATATAATTCTTATAATCATTTTTTTAGATTTGGTAAAACAAACAATATTTATAATCTTTATGATGCTGGGAATTATATGTGGGGAAGTTGGATGAAGCTCAATGGGTTTACCTTGGGTGAAACAAGAACTGGAGCTCATGCAAATTCAATTTTCACATCATTAAGTATAGATACATCAGCAGATCAAAGAAGTATTAAAAACGGATTTAACCATAAATTTAAATAAATCATGAATAAAGAAATTCGAAGGAATTTAATGTATGGAATTATAGGAGTTTTAATATTAGTCATTGTTAAGGTTTTATATTTTTTTTTGCCAGAAGATTCTACTCAATTTGTAAGAAGGTCTAAAGGTATTATTGGCTATTTAATTGTCCTTCCTGTATTAATACTAACTTTAGTTTATTTAATCAAGGCTTTAATATTATCTATAAAAAGGTGAAAAACAGGTTGGTAGAGGGGTCAGATTAGTGGGTATATACTTCTTGAAATTTTAACTACTGAAAACCAATCATTTAATGGTTATTTGTTAATGTTTTAAAAGTATATTTAGGAATTTTTCATAAATTAAAATTTTTCTAAATCGCTCTATAATAGGATTTTAAAATTCTAATAGTACAGATTAGTTGGTGAATATTTAGTGTTGCTAAAGACTGGAAATATGCATATTTAGGCACTCAAATTGGGAAAAAGTGTTTCTTATACAAGCATATAAATTAAACCATGAGAAATTTATTATTTTTAATTACCGTTTTATTATTTTCTAATTGTAGGAGACAATCTAACAAAAATGGTAATTCCGATATAATTAAAAATGGGATAGATTCTATATTTCACAAAGAAGAAAAAATATTAGAAATTCAGTACTGGAATTTAGGAAATTTAGATAGCATTACAAAATATGATTTTAAAAATAATCTGATTGGTAAAGGAATTGTAAAAGGTAATTTTTTGGAATTCTATAATAAATCTGGGAATAAAGAGTATGAAGGGTTTGTTAAGAAGGGAAAACTAACTGGCTCGGTTAGATATTTTGAGAGAAATAACTTAATAGGTTCTTTAAATTACAAAGATGGTATCAAAGATGGATATTCTTTTTATTTTAATGATAGTATTCATACTTTAAGAATGATTACAAAATTTACTAAAGGTCAAGCTAAGGATGGGCTTCTTATGTTATTTAATGAAAAAGGAAGCCTAAAGTCTTTAAGTAAAGTTGGTTTGGATAAAGAGGGAACTCAAAGTCTAGATTTTTATGAAAATGGTGTTGTTAAAAGTATTGGTACACTAAATAATAACGGAGGTTATGAAGGTTGGGTATTTTATTTTAATAGAAAAGGTAAAATGGAAAAGAAACAACTATATAAAGATGCAAATTTGATTGAAAATATTGAATTTACTAAATAATAAGGAAAAGACGTTGCAATTGATTGCGGGCTAGATTTATGGTTATATTATTATTAAAATTTAATAATAACAATTTCAAAAGCATATCTAGATATGTTTTATGAACCCAAAATCGCTGAGATCTCACTATAGTGGTTTTGTCAAAATTTGTTGGTACAGATTAGTGGTTATAGGTTTTATACCATTTGTCAATAAAAGTATGCCATTTATAATAAAATGTAAGACTCAAATTAAATCATAAAAATTTATTAAATAAAACAACTTTTATTTGTCATAGCTATGAATAATAATAAGGCAGTCAATTGTATGAAAAAAATAAAATTTCACTAAACTATAGAAGTTTATAATAGATAAAAATGAAAAAAATAATTGCTATCCTTATATTAATTTTCACAATCAGTTGTGAAGAAATTATCAATGAACAAAACATTACAAATGAGAAGCTAAATTTATTAGCACCTTCAGAAAATGTGATGCTTAATACTCGTACAACAATCATATTTAATTGGGAAGCACTCAATGGAGCAACAGATTATAAACTTCAGATAGCGAAGCCAAATTTTGCTAATGCAAGCCAAATCATAAAAGATACTTTGGTACAAAAAATTGATTTTACTTTAGATTCATTACCAGTAAATAACTATGAATGGCGTGTAAA
This sequence comes from uncultured Flavobacteriaceae bacterium, assembly GCA_964463085.1. Lineage (GTDB taxonomy): Bacteria > Bacteroidota > Bacteroidia > Flavobacteriales > Flavobacteriaceae > Aureibaculum. Next base: position 26,293 of record CAYXAZ010000039.1, read on the forward strand.
AGCATTGAATTCAGCTTATGAGACGGTGTATATTACTAACGGGTTTGTTGTTGTTGAACCATAAATTTACTTACTTGTCATTTCGACAGAGAGAGTGTGCGAGCGACGAGAAATCTCTTAAACAGAAGATTTAATGAGTGAGTTTGCCACGGCAAATTTCATTTGCCTCGCAAAGACGGTATAAATTATATTCATGAAAAACAAAAAGAACATTTATATTCTATTAACTGCCGTATTATTGGTTTGGGGTATTTTGGGCTATCGTATCTTTTCAACGGTTAATCCAAGTAGTAAAAAACAACAAACTGCTGTAGTAACAAATAGTTTTAAGCCGCAACAACTTCAAGAATCAGAAGCTTTTACTATTAATACTGATTATAGAGACCCTTTTTTAGGCACATTTTCTAAAAAGAAGGTGGTAAAGATTAAGAAAATCATAAGAGCTACACCAAAAACACCTAAAATTCCTTTTCCGGCAATAATCTATAAAGGCTTGGTTTCAGTAAAAGGGAAACAACAGCAAGTATTTTTAATCAATATTGACGGACAACAATATTTTTTTAAGAAAAATAGCACTTATAAAGAAGTAAAGTTACTACGAGGTTCTAATAAACAAGTAGTATTAAAGTTCAAAGGGCAACAACAAACGTTTGTGTTAGCGAAGTAATATTAATGACTTGTCATTCCGACAGAGCCTGAAAGAGCGACGAGGAATCTCAAAAAAAATGAGAAAGAAATTCTACAACATAAAACTAAAAGCAGGAGCCTTACAATACACCATTTTTATTTCGGTGGTAATTGCCTTATTGGTTTTTGCTTTTATTGGTCTTACCTATATTCAAGGAAAACTACGTATAAAAGGATTGTTTTTTCAGGAAGTAGTTTATAATGTAAATCAAAATTTTGATTATCTGGCAAAACATAAAGTACCTTATGATGAGCAAACTATAATAGTTGTGTCAGCAGAAAATAAAGTAGCAACAACTGCAAATAAATCACATTGGGGACTTTTTGATATAGCAACAATTACTTCAACAAAAGGAAAAGAAACATTTACAAAAACAGCCTTGTTAGGCGGCTATCAACAACAAAGAACAGGCTTATATCTTCAAAATACCAATCAGCCATTAGTATTGGTTGGTAATACTCATATTGAAGGCAAAATTTTTTTACCGGAACAAGGTGTAAAACGAGGAACAATTGCTGGGCATTCTTATATGGGTCAACAACTCATCTATGGAAGTATCAGTCAAAGTAATGATGAATTGCCAAAAATTTTAAATACCAATTATTTAAAAACAGTTGTAAATAAAATACTATCAAAAGAAGATAATGTTTTTATTGACTTAGAAGAAAATACAAGATTGGTTAATTCATTTTTAGAGCCTACTAAAATTATAAGTAGCAATAGTTCAATTGACTTACGTTTTATAGAACTAGCAGGAAATATTGTAATTCATTCTAGCATAAAGATCAAAGTATATCCTTCAGCAAAGCTTAAAGATGTTATTTTAATAGCACCACAAATAGAAATTTTAGATAAAGTTAGTGGAAACTTTCAGGGATTGGCAGCTAGAAAAATTATAGTAGGCAAAAATTGTGAATTGATTTATCCGACGGCTTTGGTACTCGTTGAAAAAGAAAAAGCAACAGCACAAAACAACAATGAAGAAATAAATCAAATTATTATCAATAAAAACGCTAACATAAAAGGAATTATAGCTTTTATAACTAAAGATAAAACCGATAATTATAAATCTCAAATAGTATTGGAAGAAAATACTGTTATTACTGGCGAAGTGTATTGTAATCAGAATATTGAACTCAAAGGAACTGTAAAAGGCAGTGTCTATACCAAAGGTTTTATTGCCAATCAATTTGGTTCAGTATATAAAAATCATATTTATAATGGTAAGATATTAGGTAATGACTTACCACAACAATATTGTGGACTATTACTAAAAAATACCCAACAAAAAGTAGTAAAATGGCTGTATTATTAAAAAACATGCTATTCCAGCGCACCCGCCTGCCGATGAGGCAGGGGCAGGAATCCAGAAAGTTAAGAGGTTCAACTTTAATTGAAGTATTAGTCGCCTCCGTACTCATTATTATAGTCTTTACCATAGCTTCTTTGACTTTAAACAATGTTTTTAAATCCACTATAAAAAGTAATACTCATGCTATTGATACACATATAAATAAATTAATGTATTTGTACCAACACGATAAAATAGGAGTAAAGTATCAAGAAGATTTTAAAGATTGGCATATTTTATTTTCACAAGAAACAGAAAACAATATTATTTTTATTGTGGCTACGGCTACGCAAAATTCAAATAATGCTCTTCCTTTGAGGAAGATGTCCAAAGAACAGAGCGAGAAAAAGAAAACGATTACTAAAAAAATGATTATTGGAAACGCTCAATAAAAAAGTAAAAGCATTTACGCTAGCAGAAATGTTAGTGGTATTGGTCATTTCAGGAATTGTAATCAGCCTGACAATGCTTATTTTAAGTTTGGTACAAAAACAACTAAAAATTATACAAACCAACAATAATAAAACAACAGAGATCAGATTACTGGAAAGAGCATTATGGCAAGATTTCAACAAGCACCGTTTGTTTTATAACAATACTAAACAACAATTAAATTGTATTTCTGAAATAGATACAGTTAGGTATATTTTTAAAACGAGTTATATAATCCGTAATAAAGACACCTTGAATATTCCTATTTTTAAAACAACAACATATCTGGATGGAACAACAACAAAAAACAACAATATTGATGCTTTAGAATTGCAATTATCAAAAGAAATAGCAGATAAAACAATATTCATTTATACAAACAAAGACGCATCCTATTATATAAATAACAATGGCATTTAAATTAGAAAACACACAAACTCAAAAAAGACAGGTCAATAATTTTGATCTTGATAAATTACTCAAAACAGAGATTAGGGGTTTTGGTAATTCCTTTTCCAATAAAAAGAAAGAAGCTTTTTATACTGAGTTGAGTGTATTGTTAAATGCAGGCATCAATTTAAAAGAAGCATTGGTACTCATTACAAACGAACAAAAAAAACGTACTGATAAAGAACTATTAGAAACAATGGTTAATACTATCCTTGAAGGAACTCCCTTTTCTGAAAGTATAAAAAATAGCAAAGACTTTACAGAATATGAATATTACTCTTTAAAAATAGGAGAAGAAACTGGCACATTACAAAAAGTAACCAAAGAGTTGGGTTTATTTTTTAGAAGACGTAATGAACAACGTAGAACAGTAATGAATGCTTTATCCTATCCTATCGTAGTATTAATTACTGCTATGTTGGCCGTCTTATTTATGTTACGCTATGTAGTACCTATGTTTGCAGATATATTTAATCAAAATCAAGTAGAACTACCCTGGCTTACAAAAATGGTAGTAGCTGCTTCAAATCTATTTCAACGTTATTTTTGGGCAGCATTGCTGCTTTTAGTATTAATTTTTGTATTGAGAAAGATCATTTCAAAAAAGATATGGTATAAAAAAGTTGCTTCTAAGTTGTTATTAAAAACCCCATTTATTGGAGACTTGGTACGTAAAATGTATGTTGGTCAGTTTACACAAGCTGTTGCATTATTAACTACTGCAAAAGTCCCTGTACTGAATAGCATTCAGTTGACCAAAAAAATGATTGACTTTTATCCATTACAAACAGCTTTACAGCATATTGAATCAAAAATTTTACAAGGAAATAGTTTGAGTGAAAGCTTAAAAGAGCATTCCATTTTTGATGCAAAAATGGTTTCACTGCTTAAAGTAGCAGAAGAAACCA
>CAYXAZ010000040.1:0-30118 GCA_964463085.1 uncultured Flavobacteriaceae bacterium
GGAGACATTAAAATTTTCATTTCACATTTAAAATACTGATTACTAGTTGTTTAAAAAAATAGTTATATCGAACTCACCTTAATTTAAGAATTGTGGTTCTTCACTTAATTCTAATGCTTCTCTTATATTCACATTCTCGCCATAAGATTGAGCAATGACAAAACAATCTTTAAAACCTAAACGCCTTAAATCTTCATTTAAAATTTTAGCTTCAGCATAAGTGATAAAGTTACCGATAGCATATTTATTTAAACCTCCTTCTTTAAATTCTTTCATATGCGCTAAATCATCTGAAAATAGTTTGGCTTTAAAGTTTGTAAAAGCACCTATTTGAATACTGTACACTATAGGCTCACCTGCAATGCCATCTTCTCCTAACTCTTCTTCATTAAATTGGTCTATTCTATCAATAGATGCTGCATCTTTTAATAGATTAAGCGAGTCCATATTAACTAAGGTCAGGTTATTTTTTTGAAGATATTTTTCATTGGGAGTTTTTGATTTGTTAACAAACGACCATAAAAACAAGATCAGTAATAACAGTCCAAAAGAACCTAAAATAATTCTATGTTTTTTTAATATAGAGTTATTTTCTTCTTCGTCTTTAAGTAAGGAATTTAATTTATATATGGTCTGATTTGCTTTATCAACTTCTTCATATATATTTACCAAGTTTTTATCTTTAATATATGGCATAATTGGGCGGGGATTTAATTATAGATCTTGAGCATTTGCGATCAATTCTACAATATCTAATACTTTAATTTCGTTTTCTTTTTCTTTATTTTTAATACCATCAGTCATCATTGTATTGCAAAACGGACAACCCGTTGCAATGATATCCGGCTTTACTTCTAACGCATCTTCAGTACGTTCTATATTAATGTCTTTTGTTCCTTTTTCAGGTTCTTTAAACATTTGTGCTCCTCCTGCACCGCAACATAATGCATTTGATCTATTTCGTTTCATTTCTACAAGATTAACACCTAATTCTTTAATTAAGTATCTTGGAGCTTCATATACATTATTTGCTCTACCTAAATAACAAGGGTCATGAAAAGTAATTCTTTTACCTGCATACTTTTCTTTATTGATTGTTATTCTTCCTTCATCTATTAGTGTTTTTATAAATTCAGTATGATGAACTACTTCGTATTTACCACCTAATTCAGGATACTCATTCTTTAATGTATTGTAACTATGTGGACTCGTTGCTACTATTTTTTTTATCTCGTATTCATTCAATATTTCAATATTTGTAATAGCTTGCATTTGAAATAAAAACTCATTACCAGCTCTTTTGGCATGATCACCACTACAACTTTCTTCTACACCCAGTACAGCAAAGTTCACATTTGCCTTGTTCAATATTTTAACAAATGCTTTTGTAATTTTCTTAGCCCTATCATCAAAACTACCGGCACATCCAACCCAAAATAACACTTCGGGTTGTTTACCCTGAGCCATCATCTCAGCCATGGTAGGTACATTCATTGTCAGTTAATTTAGAGTTATTAAATTATGTAATATATTTTTATTAGTGTTTACCGTCGTCAAAAACTTCAATAGTTACTTCTTTTGGTATTAAATCTGTGAATTTCCCTCTATATCTTGTGGCTTTTACCAAATGATTATCAATCCAATGATAATTACCTCCTCTTGGTTTTCCCATCAATAGACTATGGTATTTGAATCCGTGTTTTTTTAACCAAATTTCTGTGTATTCTCTATGTGCTTCTGTTCTTGATGTAAAAAAACAGATAATATGTCCTTCATCATACCACTTATTCAATGTTATCAATGCATCTGGATAAACTTCTGCTGTAAGCATCCGTTCTGGTTCTTCATTAGGTATATCATCACATACAGTTCCGTCTATATCTATTAAATAATTTTTAACTCCTTTAGTTAATTCAGGGCTTAATAAATTGCCTTCTTTATCTTTAAGTTCTTTTAATTCTTTATCAAATTTACTCTTCATCTTTCCAGTTTAATCTATCTAATTGATTGTATTGCCATGGGGCGCCATTATTTTCTATATTGTTCATCATTATATTTAATTCTTGTGGAGCCGCTGATTTTTCCATCACCTGGAACCTTCTCATATCCATTATAATGGATAATGGATCAATATTGATTGGGCATTCTTCTACACATGCATTACAACTGGTACATGCCCATAGTTCTTCAGTAGAAATTGTATCTAGTAAACTCTTTCCATCAGCTACAAATTCACCATTTTTATCTATGTTCTTACCAATATCTTCAATTCTATCTCTGGTTTTCATCATAATCGCTCTTGGCGATAATTCTTTACCTGTCAGATTTGCAGGACAAACAGAAGTACATCTACCACACTCAGTACAGGTATATGCATTTAATAATTGTACCCAATTAAGATCTGTTGCATCTTCTGCACCAAATTTCTCAGGTACTTTATTAGTTTCAGATTCAGCAGGAGTTGCAAACGGATCAGCATTAGGATCTAGCATCATCTTCACTTCATTTGTAACTGATTCTAAATTATCAAACTTACCCTTAACATTTAAATTTGCATAGTAAGTATTCGGAAAAGCTAATAAAATATGTAAATGCTTTGAGTAATACAGGTAATTTAAAAACACCAATATTCCTGCAATATGAATCCACCAAGTAGTACGTTCAATTAAATGTAAAGATTCTGCATTAAAGCCATTAAATAAAGGAGCTATAGATTGACTGATAATATTACCCGAATTGGCTTCTTGAAAATGAGTATCAGTAGCATTCATCACCAAAAATAATGTCATCAATACCATTTCAAAATATAAAATATACAAAGCGTCATTTTTAGGAAAACCCTTCATTTCTTTATTCCAAAATCGTGGAATGCGAAGTATCATTCTTCTAATCCAAAAAATAATAACCGAAATAAATACTAAAGCTGCCAAAATTTCAAAAGAACTAATTAAAAAGCTATAAAAGCTACCTAAAGAAGAAAAAACTCTATGTGTGCCAAATAAGCCATCAATAATAATTTCTAATACTTCTATATTGATAATGATAAAACCAACATAAACAATAAAATGCAACAAACCAGCAATAGGTCTACGTACCATTTTAGATTGCCCTAAAGCAATATTGATCATGTTCTTTAAACGTAGTGAAGAATTATCAGACCTGTCAACAGCTTTCCCTAATTTTATATTACGAATTAGCTTTCTTATATTTTTTATAAAAAACCCAATTCCTACAATCAATAAAATTGCAAAAAGTATATTAGGTATGTATTGCATTTAATTTTTAACCTTTTTATTTATGATTTCAATTTTCATCATCACTATCATTGGGTGATAAGCCTAGAATATCTCCTTCTGTGTTAACACCTAAACCCAAAACCGTTCTATTTGCATAATTGAAATAGCTAATGACTTGGTTTACTTCTAAAATTTGCCCATCATCAAGCCCTTCATTTTTGATTTCATTTATCTGATTTTCAGTAACTTGAACAGATTTTTTAGTCAAATCTTCAGCATATCGTAAAACTAATGAATAATCTTAATCAAAAAAGGTTTCGTAAGAATTAGTTATTAACTTTTTTTAATGAACTCATCTATATATGAGAATATTTTGATAAAAAACATACCTAATTATTCTTGTGGTTCTTCAGGCTTGTAATTTTTAGGTCGTTTTCCGAAAAGAGAAAAGTGTACAAATCGTTTTGGGTTGAGTTTCATCTCTCTGAGTAATTCTTCCATCTCTTTAGAGGCGCCTTCAAGGTTTTTATATAGACCTTCATCTTTTAATAGTTTACCTATAGAACCTTCTCCTTTTTCAATATTGGCTATAATACCATTAAAACTATTTAATGTTGTTTCTAATTTTTTAATAGTTGATTTAATATTCGCATTATTCAATGAATCTGTTAAGTTCACTAAATTATTTGAAGCAATTGTTGCATTACTTAATATTGAATCGATTTTACCATCATCTGCCAACATATTATCTAACGATTTAGAAGCGTTTTTAAAATTAGATAAGGTAGTATTCAATTTAGCAATAGATTGTTTTAGATTAACTTGACTCTCTTGATCAAAAATTGCATTAAACCCTTGTAAGAGTGTATCTGCATTTATTAAAAAACTCTCAACTTTAGTTTGTAACGGTGCTATTTGCTCATTCAATGCTCCTAAAATACCTGCTTCAACATTTCCTCTTAAAGTATCTCCGGAAACGGCATTGCTTCCTGTAAAAGAAGTTAAAATTTTTATGGATTTACCACTAATAAAATCCGGACTATAAATTTGAGCTACACTATTTTTAGAAAATTTAAAATCACTTTCTAAGGAAAATTTCACAACGAGTCTTCCCACTTTTTCCGGATGAAAATAAATGTTGGTGATAGTACCAACTTTTAATCCATTAATAGTTACTGTAGCCGAAGGTGACAAACCTTGAACATTATTATATTCAGCATAAAAAACTCTATTACTGTCTAAAAGGTTTGTTCCTTTTATAAAACTAAATCCCCAAATAAAAATGGCAATAACCAATAAGGCTATTATTCCTGTTTTAAGTTCTCTTGACAGTTTTGGCATAGTAATTTATTATCAAGAGCAATATTACTAATTATTTCTGTGAGTAGAAAACCAAGAAGCATTTTAGATTTATGATTTATTTGATTTTTTCGATTATCTTGATCTATTCAATTACAATAAAAAATTTCTTGAAACCGACTATCCCCGAGGCAGAGTCATAAGGGTATTTCGCCTCCCGATAGCTATCGGGATCATTTTGGTCTTAGTACCAAAAACCGTCCCGAACGGTCGGGATTGTATTTTACCTCACCCGGAACTGCGAAAAGCAGTTCCGACCTCTCCCAAGGAGAGGTAAATCGGAAACCCCGAGGCATCCCGAGCACTCGGGATAGGGGAATTCTTTTCTATTAAATTACCCGTTGTGCATTTCGAATAATTAGATAAAAACTGATGTCAGGTTCGAGTGATCCGCCAAAGGCGGATAGTATCGAGAACTATTTTAAAGCTTCTTTAACTGAAATCTTTTTACCATTTTTAAAAGCAACCACAAATGCAGAGGTAAACCCTTTTTCTTTTACCTTTTTTTGCATTTCTTTTGCCTTCATATAATCAGAAGTTTTACCATAATAATATTTATGATGTGCACCAATCTTGATTCGATCAACACCTTTCAATCCTTTAAAGTTATAAGGCGCTGTTTTTAATTTTTTAGTACCTGATGCTATTTGTACTCTAAAATCTACATCTTTAACTATTCTGGTTTTTGGTTTTGTTGGTTTGGGCTCGGGTTTGGGCTTGATCTCAACAACTATATTATCATCAATTTGTTTTTTATATAGTTTTATTGCTTTATAAATGGCACTGGCAATTTCTTCTTGCCCTTTTTTTGAATTCAGATATGAACCTTCCTTAGTATTAGTTAAAAAACCTGTCTCTACTAAAACACTAGGCATAAAAGTATTACGCAATACTAAAAAACCAGCTTGTTTAACTGATCTGTCTTTTCTTTTCAGAGTTTCGACAAAGTTATTTTGTATCAAACTTGCTATCGTAAGGCTTTGATCTAAATATTCTTCTTGCATCATAGTTAAACCAATGACAGCTTCAGGTGAATTTGGATCAAAACCATCATATTTTTCTTTATAATTATCTTCCATTAAAATTACCGAGTTCTCTTTTTTGGCAATCTCAAAATTTCGATCATTCTCATGTAGTCCTAATACAAAAGTGCCTGCTCCATTGACGCTAGAATTTCCAAAAGCATCACAGTGAATAGATACAAATAGATCTGCTTTTGAGTTTTGTGCAATTGTTCCTCTTTCATGCAGTTCAATATAGGTATCATCTTTTCGTGTGTAGATCACGTCTATATTTTTTTCGGCATCTAGTAATTTTCCGACAGCTAAAGCAATTTTAAGTACAATATCTTTCTCTTGATATTTACTGCTTTTATGACCCAGATTACCAGGATCTGTTCCACCATGACCGGCGTCAATGACAACTTTAAATTTCTCTTGGGCAGAAATAATTGTATTTTGTAATGAAAAAAAGAAAACGATAAGTAAAATAGCAAGCTTCCTTTTAGCTATTTTTTTAAATAAGATTTTAATCATAAAATATTAACCATTTAACTATTTTTTAAGTAAAACCACTTAAAAAATATATGTAAGTTTGTAAGTTCAAAAACTGAGCCATTTTTTAAACTTTACAAAAATACTATTTATAGCATTGCATACAAATTTTAAGCATATAGTTTTTGTTTTCCTTTTTTTAAGTTTGGGATATCACCTGAGTTATAGTCAAGTTAAGACCAAAGACAAAGATTTACAAAAAAAAACCAATACTAAATTTGTCATCAAAGCACAAGATTCTATAAAAAAGGATAGTATTAAACCGCCAAAAGAATTTCTTGAAGATATTATTCAGCATAAAGCAGATGATTATATTGCTAACAATTTTATCAAACAACAAGCTACTTTATATAATAATGCAGAGTTATATTATCAAGATATTGAACTAAAAGCAGGTATTATTATTATTGATTATAAAAATAATCTCGCCTATGCAAAAGGTATTATTGATAGTTTAGGTAACTATACCCAAAAACCTCATTTTAAGCAAGGTCAACAAGAAAGCGAACAAGATTCTCTAGTTTATAATTTTAAGAATGAAAAAGCAGTAATATATAATACAAGAACAGAGCAAGGTGGTATTATTATTAAAGGGCAAATTACCAAACGTGAAAACGATTCAGTTCTATATGTAAATAAAGCACATTTTACGACCTCGACTAAAGACAAACCCGATTATGAAATTGTAACTAATAATATTAAAATAGTTCCCGGTAAAAAGGTTGTTGGGGGGTTATCTCAATTATATATAGCTGATGTGCCTACGCCTGCGATACTCCCTTTCTTTTATGCGCCGTTGACTAAAGAAAGATCAGTATCAGGTTTTTTAATTCCTACATGGGGTGAAAATAATAATCAAGGTTTCTTTTTACAAAATGGAGGTTATTATTTTGCAATTAGTGATTATGTTGATCTGGCTGTTTTAGGTGATGTATATACGAATGGCAGTTGGGGACTACGTTTTGAATCTAATTATAATTTACGTTATAAGTTTACGGGAAGTTTTAGATTACGTTTTGAAAACTTAATTACAAGTCAAAGAGGGTTTGATGATTTTAGTAAAAGAAATAATTTCAATTTACAATGGTCACATAGTCAGGCTACACAATCAAATCCTAATTCACGTTTTTCTGCTTCTGTTAATTTTGGTAGTAGTCAATTTTTTAGACAATCATTAAATGAATTTAATATCGCACAAAATGTAACCAATACCTTTAACTCATCCATATCATATTATAAAAAATTTGTAGGTACTCCATTTAATATGAATGTAGCACTTAATCATACACAAAATACAAATACAGAACAAGTTGATATGACCTTACCGTCACTGCAATTAAGTATGGATCGTATTTACCCTTTTGCACCAAAATCAGGAACTAAGAAAAATGCACTTCAAAATATAGGACTTACCTATAATCTTGATGCTCAAAATAGAATTAGTATAAAAGAAGATCTTTTTCTAAAAAAAGGAATGTTTGATAATGCTCGTTCAGGAGCAAGGCATACAGTAACTCTTAGTACTAACATGAAAGCATTAAAATATATAACACTATCGCCAAGTGTCAATTATAATGAAGTATGGTATTTGAAAACTATTGATCAGCAATATGATGAGAATACGAATCTAATTGTAAAAGACACTATTAATGGATTTGATTCTTTTAGAGAATATTCTGGTGGTATATCGGCTTCAACAATCATATATGGTATGTTTAATTTTAAAAAAGGACGGTTACAAGCTATCAGGCATGTTATGCGCCCTTCTATATCATTTAATTACAGACCAGATTTTAGTTTTTATTTTGATGAGGTACAACAAAGTAATGACCCTGAAGATTTGAAAGAATTTAGTCGCTTTGAAGGTGGTATTTTTGGTCAGCCATCAAGAGGATTATCAAACAATATAGGCTTCAGCCTTAACAATACTTTTGAAGCCAAAATGATGTCTAAAGATTCTACTGAAACTGAAGCTAAAAAAATCAATATTTTAAATAATTTAAATTTTAGAACCAGTTATAATATTGCAGCTGACTCATTACAGTGGAGTCCTGTAAGTATGACTGCCGGTACACAATTATTTGACAATAAACTAAACCTAAATGTAAATGCTTCACTGGACCCTTATGCATTAAATACTAGTGGAAACAGAATAAATACTTTTAATGTTAATAATGGTGGTAGTTTGTTCAGACTAACAAATGCCAATCTTTCAGCAAGTTATTCACTTTCCAGTGATTTGTTTAGTAAGAAAAAATCTGATGATAAAAAAAACAGTAGCGCTTCCGGATCAGATCCAAATTCTGAAAGTTTATTTGGTAGTAATATAACTACAAGAAATACCGTTGATGATCAGGAAGAAAGTAATACTAAAGTTGCAAAATTATTTGGCGCTACTATTCCTTGGGACATAAGTTTAAGATACACTTTAGGCTATTCAAATAGAAGAAGAGAAAATGAGATCTCTAATAATTCATTGCAATTTTCCGGTAATGTAACACTATCACCAAAGTGGAAAGTTGGTTTTTCATCAGGATATGATTTTAAACAAAAAGGGATTACGTTTACAAATTTAAGTTTTGAACGTGATCTAGATAGTTGGCGAATGAGTTTTAACTGGGTTCCGTTTGGTACTAATACAACTTATTATTTCTTTATAGGCGTAAAAGGCCCTTTAAGCGATTTAAAATACGATCAACGTAAAGTGCCGGATAGAAGGCTGTTTTAGTGTTCAGTGTTCAAAACAAATAATTTACTAACATATTTTTAATAGCAAAAACATGAAAAAAATTATTACAACTCAAAAAGCTCCTGCTCCTGTTGGCGCTTATAGTCAAGCAGTATTAGTGAATGATATGTTATTTACATCAGGGCAAATAGCAATACATCCCGAAAATGGCAATCTAATTTTAGATAACATTAAAACCGAAACCAAACAGGTAATGGAAAATTTAAAAGCAGTTTTAAAAGAAGCTAATATGACATTTGAAAATGTTGTCAAAACTTCTATTTTCATTGCAGATATGAATGACTTTACAGCAATAAATGATGTTTATGGCTCTTATTTTGACAATGATACTGCACCTGCAAGAGAAACTGTTCAAGTAGCTTGTTTACCTAAAAATGTAAATGTTGAAATATCTATGATTGCAGTAGAATAGTTTGTTTCGGGTTCAAGGTTATGAGTTTCGGTTTATGGGGTTTGGAGTTTATGAATAAATAAATTTCTTAAAACAAACTATCCCAGGGGCAAGCCCGATGTCATTAAGTTAAGGTTTTCAACCTCATGAAATCAAAATATTCAGATAACTATATTTTTTATGTATAAGGCACTGTTAAGAAATAACTGATACATTTTAGCTTGTTCTTTTGCCCTTTTACTGCGTTAAAATTTTGAACTATAGCGATGCTATGCTTGAAAATTTTGCCTTGAAAAAGAATAAAATTACTTCGCTAATTCTACACCATTTATTTCTTAACAGTGCCTAAGAGACAGATTGCAAAAATAAGATAACCACCCCGTCTTTTTGCTAGGGCAAAAATCCACCCCTCCTTGAAAAAAGGAGGGGAGTTAACGTATAGATTAAAAAATAGTAAAGTGTGAATTTGTTTTAGAATGAAAACTCCTTCCCCGAAAAGGGAAGAGCCTGTGCTGTCCCGACGGTTCGGGAGTTTCAGTATGTCTTTAACGAAGTTAAAGACGGAAGGGTTTCATATACCTCATTAACTTAATAACATTGGAGGCAAGCCATCGGGGAATTTATAGATTAAAACTAAATTATTTCTTTAATTTTTGAGTGTGATAATTCACCAAACCATCTATAGGCCTTTTAATAAAATTACCAACTTTAAAACCCATTTCTGTCGCAACTTCGTATATTTCATCTTGGGAAAGAAATGCTATTGAGCCTGCAAAGTGTACAGGTACTTCATGTAATTTATCTTTAAACTGATAAATCATGTTCCTAGTAAAACGTTTAAACCCCAACTTAATCATATCTCTAATATATTGTTCTTCTTTATTTAAAAACATGAATTCTGCAAAAGAGGCTAAATAAGCATTCGGATTTGATTGTTTATACAAGTTGTATTTTATAAAATCTGGATCTAAATTATATTTTTCATTAAACGAAACCTTTAAATTTTCAGGCATATGATTAAAATAGTAATCTCTGATTAGTTGTTTACCAAAATAATTACCACTGGCATGATCCATTAAAATATAACCTAAAGATTTTATTTTCTGATGTATTTTCTCACCATCAAAAAAAGTACAATTAGATCCGGTTCCCATAATACATACTACAGCAGGTTCATTATTATTTACTGTTGAATAAACTGCTGCCAATGTATCTTCAGCTACTTCAACTTTAGCATTAATAAAATATGATTTTAATACTTGCTTTAATGCTAGTTTAGGTCCATCAGTACCACAACCGGCTCCATAAAAGAATATTTTTCTAACATCATTTTTATGCATTCTCAACACATCACTTTCTTGAATTCTACCCAAAAGTTCATTTGGAGTTAGCAATGCAGGATTCAATCCCTTAGTTCTTATTTTTTCAAATAACTTAATTCCGTTTTCATCAACTGCAATCCAATCGCATTTGGTAGAACCACTATCTGTAATAAATATCATACTTTCTATTTGAAGAGTGTAAAGTTATAAAATGATATATAAAAAATGCTTATTTAATATTTTTAAAAATAACTTTATTTTAACAATATATTGTCCTTTCAAATTTAAAAAACGGACTGTATTTTGTAAATATCACTACTTCAAAAGGGTTTAGTGAAACAAAAAAGTTAGTCATAAAATAAATTATCTTTTATACTCTATATCAAAGCCTTAAGTTTTACTTAAGGCTTTTTTATTTTAACATATTCAAAATAAACTTTAACACTACTATAACAATCTCCTTATTATATCATAATTAACTTAGTATCGATAAATAAACCAAGCGTCATTCCATATTATTTCTAATTTATTAATATAAACCAAGCTATTATGAAACACTTTAGTACAAAAAACATCGTGACAACTATTGCATTTGTGGCTATTTTATTATCAAGCACATCAATAAATGCACAGTTAAATACACCTCGTGGAAGTCAAAAAGCCACAGTAAAACAAACTGTTGGTATTACAAATATTGCAATAACTTATTCCAGACCCAGTGTAAAAGATCGTGAAGTATGGGGAAAATTAGTGCCTTATGGTATGAATAATCTAGGTTTTGGTACTGCCAAAGAATCTCCTTGGCGAGCAGGTGCCAATGAAAATACTATTATTAAATTTTCTAGTGATGTAACCGTTGAGGGACAGCCCATAAAATCTGGTAAATATGGTTTACATATGATTGTAAAAGAAAATGGTGATGCTGATGTTATATTTTCCAGTAATTATTCAGCTTGGGGAAGTTTCTTTTACAACCCAGATGAAGATGTTTTAAAAGTTACTGTTAAAACTAAAGAAGTGCCTCATAAAGAATTACTCACTTTTGAATTTATTGATGTGCAACCAACTTCAACGACTGCTGCTTTAATTTGGGAGAAAAAAGAAATTCCATTTAAAATTGAAGCTGCCGTTACTGATATAGTATTAGCAGGTATTAGAGATAAAATGCAAGGTCAAGCTGGATTTAATAGATTAAATTGGGAACAGGCAGCAAATTTTTCTTTAAATAATGGTGGTGATCTAAATGAAGCTATGCAATGGATAGATGCTGCAAGAAATGGACAGTTTTTTAGCCAAAAAACATTCGCTAATGCTCAAATAAAATCAGCAATTTTAAACAAAATGGGGAAACAAGAAGAAGGTTTAAAACTAATGGATGAATCATTAGCTGATGGTAATATTCTTCAAGTTCATGGCTATGGTCGTCAATTAATTACACTAGGTTTAAAAGATAAAGCCATGGAGGTATTTAAATGGAATGCCACACATCATAAAAATACTTGGCCAGTAAATTACGGTTTAGGAAGAGCCCATTCAGCAAAAGGAAATTATAAAACTGCTCTCAAATACATGAATAAAGCAATGTCATTAGCACCGGCACAAGCTAATAAAGATAGAGTTCAAGCTAATATTGATAAGCTCAAAAAAGGGGAAGATATTAATTAAGAATATTCTCTAAAATAACAATGATATTTTGGGCGTAGTTGAGAAGTTTAATTTTCTACAAAACATTTCGATTACGCTCAATATGACACTTGATTCTCAATCTTTTTTCTAACTAATATTAGCCCAAATGGCTCTGTTTCTGGTAATTTCCTGATAGGTCTTATTGATATTTATATTATCAATACTTGTTAAATTAGGGTCATTATTTAATACTTCAATTGCTATTTCACGGGCACGTTTTAGAATAGCTGCATCTTTAACAATATCAGCTATACGTAAGTTTAAAACACCGCTTTGTTGTGTACCCATCAAATCTCCCGGACCACGTAATTTAAGATCTACCTCAGCAATTTCAAAACCATCATTGGTTTTTACCATTGTCTCCAGTCGAGTTTTAGCATCATTAGTCAATTTAAAACTCGTCATTAAAATACAGTAACTTTGTTCAGCACCACGCCCTACTCTACCACGTAATTGGTGTAATTGTGATAATCCAAATCGTTCAGCACTTTCAATAACCATAACACTGGCATTCGGTATATTAACGCCAACTTCAATAACAGTCGTCGCCACCATAATTTGTGTTTCTTTATTAAGAAATCTATTCATTTCAAACTCCTTATCTGCAGCTTTCATTTTACCATGTACAATACTAATTTGATAATTAGGTTTAGGAAATTCTCTGGTAATACTTTCATAACCATCCATCAGGTCTTTAAAATCAAGCTTTTGCGATTCTTGAATTAACGGATATACTACATATACTTGTCTGCCTTTAGCAATTTCTTCTTTCATAAATTTAAAAACACTCAATCGATTGCTATCATATCGATGTGCAGTAGCTATTTGTTTACGTCCGGGTGGCAACTCATCTATAATCGAAATATCTAGATCGCCATAAACACTCATTGCCAAAGTACGCGGTATAGGCGTTGCTGTCATAACTAAAATATGTGGCGGGAATTCGTTTTTTAACCACATTTTTGCCCGTTGAGCCACTCCAAATCGATGTTGTTCATCAATAATGGTCAATCCTAAATTTTTAAATTTCACCTTATCTTCTAGCAAGGCATGAGTACCGATTAAGATATGTAAAGAACCATCTTCTAAGCTCTCATGTATCTCTTTACGTTTTTTTGTTTTAGCAGAACCTGTCAATAAGTTTATATTAATCTCAAGTCCATTTAACAATGTCGAAATTGCATTATAATGTTGCGTTGCCAAAATTTCTGTTGGCGCTATCAATGCTGCTTGGAATCCATTATCTAAGGCTATTAGTATGGTTAGTAATGCAACGATTGTTTTACCGGAACCTACGTCACCTTGTAATAATCTATTCATTTGCGCACCGGTAGCCATATCTTTACGAATCTCTTTCAATACTTTTTTCTGTGCATTGGTTAAATCGAACGGTAAATTATTTTTGTAGAAATCATTAAAATAATCACCCACTTTTTCAAAAATATATCCTTTAATTTTTGACTTATGGATCAGTTTTTTTCGAATAAGCTGTAGTTGAATAAAAAAGAGTTCTTCAAATTTTAATCGTTGTTGCGCCTTTGTCAACAATTGTTGATTCTTTGGAAAATGAATGTTGAATAAGGCTTCACTTTTAGAAATTAGATGTAACTTATTAATGATGTCTTTTGAAAGTGTTTCTTCAAATGTATTATTTGCCTGAACAAACAAATTTTGCATCATTTTAGCAATGACTCTATTGGTAACACCTTTATTAGTGAGGCTTTCGGTTGATGGATAAACAGGCTGCATAGCAGTTTGTAAACTCTTTTTATAATCAACAACTAATTCTAATTCAGGATGTGGCATATTAAATGCTCCGTTAAACCAATTTACCCTACCAAAAGCTACATAGGGTGTATTTACTTTTAACGATTCTTTGATCCTTTTTGCACCTCTAAACCACACTAATTCCATGGTTCCTGTTTCATCAATAAAAGTAGCTACCAATCTACTCCCACGTTTCTGTGATACCGTTTTAAGTTGGGTTATTTTGCCTATTATCTGGACTTCAGAACTATTCTGTTGTAATTGATTGATCTTAAAAAATTGGGTTCTGTCTATATATCTATTTGGAAAAAAATTAGCTAGATCTGCCTGTGTTCTTATTCCTAATTCTTTACGTAACAGATCAGCCCGTGCCGGACCAACACCTTTTAAATATTCAATGGGAGTATGTAAATCTGTACTTGACAAGTTTATATTTTCTACCTTATAATTCTTTTATGCAAATTTTACATTTCATTTCTTTACAAAAGTACAATTATTATCTACTTTTATTAATATTCGTTTCTAGTGTCATGTCAAGGCTAAACCTACAGGTAATCCGGGGTATTTTTTGTGCCATCTCTGTGTTAAAAAATATTTGCGTAGCTACGGCTATGTAAAGATTTTTTGCCTTGATCTGACCCAAAATCTATTGCCGCCTTACCTGCCATTTAACCTTGACACGACACTAGCAGTTAACACATATTGCATCTGTAAGTGAGGCTATAAGCTCATTGGAGTTTTTAAAAATAATAGTAACTTGCAAGTATAATAGATATATAGTTAATATTAACTATATTCCTATGTTGCCATTCATTGCGGAACACACTCAAAAATGAAAAATAGAAACTTAAATTATTAAATATGGAAAAAGAACAACCAAAAAAAAGCAAACGAAATTTCTATCTTGGCATTTTAGCTGGTTTTATTATATATGCTATAATTAAGGAATTAATATGGCCAATGATTTCTGGTTAATAACTCAAACGAATTGACCAACGACAACGAAAAGAATGAATAAAGAAATGGATTTTGAACAATGTAAAAAGTGTGGAGCAGAATTGACTGATGACTTTTGCTCTAAATGTGGAAATCCCAAAACTTTATCAAAAATAGACGGAAGATATATCATATCAGAAACAGTTAGTGTGCTAAACTTTGATAAAGGAATTTTCTATACGATAAAAGAGTTGCTTATAAGACCTGGAGAAAACGTTCATAAATTTATTCATAGCGATAGGAAAAGACTTGTAAAACCTATAATATTTCTAATAGTTTGCTCGTTGATTTACACAATAACGCAACAACTTCTGAAATTTGAGGATGGTTATGTTAATGCTGGTGGTTTTGGAGATTCAGCAGTAACAAATGTTTACGAATGGATTCAAAAAAACTACGGCTATGCAAATATCTTAATGTCAATTTTCATTGCGTTTTGGATTAAACTTTTCTTTAAAAAATATAATTACAATTTTTTCGAAATTATAATCCTATTGTGTTTTGTAATGGGAATAGGAATGTTGATTTATACAACATTTGGAATCATTGAAAGTATTACCAAAGTAAGAATATTACAATTTGGAGGAATTATAGGGTTTATTTATACTTCTTGGGCAATAGGACAGTTTTTTGATAAAAATAAAAAAATGAACTATTTGAAAGGAATAGTAGCCTATTTATTAGGAATGATTACTTTTTATTTTCTTGCAGTAATTTTAGGCTTAGGAATTGACTTAATATTGAAATTCTAATAAAACAACGAAATGGCAACACCGTGTATAATTAATTGCTTGGTTCTAGCCTACTTACGAAAATTCTCGCGGATTTTCTATTCGTTTTTTATTTGCTAAATTACGTGCTTAACCACGCAATTAATCATACACAAACACATTGGGCGTAATATAAAAACAGAACACATGAAAATATTACAAGTTGATATAAATAATTATAGATCCTGTATTCAAACAAAATTAAGTTTGCCATTAAACTTGATGGCACTTATAGGTGCTAATGGAGTAGGTAAAAGTAACATACTTTATGGCTTAAGACTTTTTACGAAAATGGATAGAAGCAAAAGTTTCTTTTCAGAAGAAATTAAAGATGGGGTTTTGGATGAACTTCTTAATACGCAAATCAATTTGGTTTTGGATTTTGAGGACAAAACTATTTTTCTCAGATGTAAATTTTACTATGAGACAGATGAAAGAAACATTGATAAAGTTTCACATAGTGAAGTTAAGTACAGAATTCATGGAGAAAATTCCAGAAAATACGTAAACGTTGCAAGTTCAATTTATCAGATAATTGAACTCTTAGACGATGATAGAATAAAATTTAAACAACTACCTAAATCGCTAAGAACTGAAGAAGTACAATTTCAAATTAGGCTCATTAAAGGTATATCCAATTTAAGTTACTACAGTGCTACTCAATTTTCAGACCCAAGTAAATGTCCAATATCGATTGAATTAGACGACTATAGAATTAGTTCTAGAAATTTAAAAGGAAATAAAATACATCAACAATTTATTTACGATCTCTATAAAGCGTATAAAGGTTCTAGTCCGAACTTTGAGTTATTTTTAAATACTGTAGGTCTTAACGGTCTTGGTCTTATTGAGGATGTAAACTTTAGTGATCATATTATTCCAAGTAGTTCATATAAAGTAAAGACTGGTGGTAAAATCCAACAAATTGAGAACACCAAAAGTATTATAATACCTTCTGTTAAAGTTGATGGCTTAACATTATCGCCTAATCAACTTTCAGAAGGAACATTTAAGACTTTGGCTTTAGTTTTTTATATATTAAATGATAGAAATGAATTATTACTTATTGAAGAACCAGAAGTTTGCATACATCATGGTTTGTTAAATAGTATTCTACAATTAATAATTCAACAATCAAGACATAAACAGATTATAATAAGTACTCATTCTGATTATGTTCTTGATATGCTGAGACCAGAGAACATACTCTTAGTACATAAAGAATATGAAACAGGAACTAAAGTTAATTCAATCTCAAAATCCTTATCAGCCAATGACTATAAAGTACTTAAAGAGTACTTAGAGAACGAAGGCAATTTAGGTGAATATTGGAAAGAAAGCGGTTTTGATTATGAGTAAGAAGAAGAAAATAAAAATAAAAGCAATTGGACTAATTGTTGAGGATAATAGTGATTTTAAATCTTTTAAAATAATCATTAGCCGAATACTAAAGAGAGATAATTTAACTTTTAAAAAACAGATTGGCAACGGTTGTGGGAAAATGAGACGAAAGGCTGTGATTTGGTTATTTTAGTCCATGACCTTGATAGAAACGATCTGAAAAATCTTGAGAAAAACTTGAATGATTTAATAAATAAAAGTAAAGTTAAAAACAAATTTGTTTGTATTCCAATAGAAGAAATTGAAGGTTGGTTTTTAGCTGATCCTTATGGAATTAAAAATGTATTTAATTTAAAAAGAGTTCCTAAAATAAAAGGGAATCCTGAATCAATTGATTCGCCTAAAGAAAGATTAGAAGACTTTGTTTATCAATGCTCGGACAAGTCAAAAATGTATTTGAATACTCAGCATAATGATTTATTATCAGCCAATTTATGTTTGAACAAAATTAGCTCTAAATCAAAATCCTTTAATGACTTTAAGGAAAACATAAATGCATACGAATATTAGAAAATACTACGCCCAGCCGTGTATAATTAATTGCTTGTTCTGTGTTTACTTACGAAAATCCTCGCGGATTTTCTATTCGGTTTTTATTTGCTAAATTACGTGCTTAAAACACGCAACAAACCATATACAAACACGTTAGTGCCAATATAACAAAAAATGAAAATTTACTACTTTTTTATAATTTGGATTGCTATTTCTTCCTGTTCAGAAAATAAGAAAGATAATGCCGACAAAAAGGAAATAAATAACGAAAAACAAGTTATAAATCTCGAATTTCAATCAATTATAGATTCTTCCAAGTTAGAAGGGTCAATATTAGTTTACGACTTCCAAAAAGATATTTATTATTCTAATAATTTTAAATGGGCAAATATTGGGAGATTACCCGCTTCAACATTTAAAATACCAAATTCAATTGTTGCACTTGAAAGTGGTATTGTAGATAATGACAGTACTCTATTTAAATGGGATGGAAAGACAAGATATTTAAAAGTTTGGGAGCAAGATTTGATTTTTAAAGATGCGTTTCGTCTTTCTTGTGTTCCTTGTTATCAAGAAATTGCGAGAAAAATTGGTGAAAAAAGAATGAATCAATACCTGACTCAACTTGATTATGGAAATATGAAGGTTGACTCAACAAGTATTGATGATTTTTGGCTTGAAGGAGATTCTCGAATTAGTCAATTTCAGCAAATTGATTTCTTGAAACAATTCCTAAAATCAAAACTTCCTATTTCGGAAAGAACTGAAAGAATAATGAAGAAAATTATGATAATAGAAGATAATAAAAATTATACATTAAGCGGAAAGACAGGTTGGTCTATAAGGAACGGAAATAATAATGGTTGGTTTGTTGGATATGTAAACACAAAAAATAGGATCTATTTCTTCGCAACAAATGTAGAACCTAAAGAACAATTTAATATGGAGTTTTTTCCAAAAGTACGGAAAGAAATAACTTATAAGGCGTTGAAGCAATTAGAAATACTAAAATAAAGGTGCTAACAATCTGTATAGTTAATGGCTACAAAGTGCTCAATTCAAAGTTGAGTACTCTAAATTAAGTTTAATGCTTAATCAAAAGTTCAGTAGTTTTGACACGCCACTAACCATACAGTTGCCATTACTTGCAATTATGAAAACGAGATTTACAATTCTATTTACTTTAGTTAGCTTATGTGCTTGTCTTGGACAAAGTAAAATTAAAAATGAAATGGGTACTGAGTTATCAATAATTAGCGGAAGAGTTGTGGGAATAGAACACAAAAAAAATAATTGCTATACTGCTGAAATAGAAAATTCAAGAATTTCAGGAACATATAAAGTATTAATTGATTCTACTAATTTAAAACACCCAACATCATTTACTTTTTTTAAAATAGGTGATAAAGTAGCGATTGCAGGAAAATACACAAGTACTGAGTCCTATAATTTAAATATGACAGCTTGGAAATTTGAATTTATTCAGACTGATAGAGAATTTGAAATAAATTGCCAAACACCTTTAGAAAAAGATTCAGTTAAGCTCGAAAATATCGTTGAATTTAAAAACAACAACAATATTCCATCAATAAGATTTACATTACGAATAACTAATTTAAGTAATCGTCATATTCCAGCACTAAACGCTTCAAATAATGGAGTTACATTCAATAAAGAAACTGGAGAAGATCCAATAACCATATTCTATTATAATAATGAATCGAGAGGAATGGGAATTTATAATGGAATATCTATTGGAAGGACAACTTTAAATAATGGAGGAGTTTCTGAAATTTCTGAAGAGTTTCCATTAATTAATAAATGGATGGGAGATATAGTTGAAATTCATTGGAAGTATATGGGCATATTATCTGAAAAGGTTAAAGTAGATTTAAAAAAACAAATAATCATTAAACAAAATTAACACTGTGTCCTATGAAAAGCACTAGCCTAGTACCTCTACGTAGAATGTACGAGGCATCAAGTTGAATTTTCCTTTTTTTTTCGATGCAAGGCCATAGAGAGAAAATAAAAAATTTCTTGAAACCGACTATCCCCGAGGCTGAGCCATAGGGGTATTTCGCCGATTTCATTTTGATCTTAGGACCAAAAATCGAAATTTTGTATTTTACCTCACCCGGAACTACGAAAAGCAGTTCCGACCTCTCCCAAGGAGAGGTAAATCGGAAACCCCGAAGCAGAGCCTAGGGGAATTCTTTTAGATTAAACCTGAAAAATAATTAAATCAATCCCTTTAAAACATTCATGAAACTAAAAATTCCACCCGCACTTCAAGTAGCAATATTTGCAATATTAATGTGGGTCATAAAAAAACTAACAGTTATTACACATTTTGAATTTGAACAACAAAAAACAATAAGTTGGATCATCTTTTCAATAGGAATTCTTATAGGAATTATTGCTATTTATACCTTTAGAAAAGCTCGTACAACAGTTGACCCTTTACATCCTGCCAAGGCTTCAAAATTAGTAATTGTAAGTATTTATAAAATTTCAAGAAACCCAATGTACTTAGGCATGCTTTTCATTCTATTTGCGTTTGTAATCAGGCTCGGTAACTTATTTACTTTTCCTGTTTTAATCTTATATATTTGGTATATCACTACTTTTCAGATAAAGCCTGAAGAAAAAGTGTTAGCAAAGTTATTTGGAGATGATTATTCATCATATTGTAAGAGAGTACGAAGGTGGATATGACCAAAACAGAACTTAAAGAATTTCTAGATGCCAAAGTTATCCAATATAACAATCCAAAGTTTATTAAACCTGATCCAATTCAAATTCCTCATCAGTTTACTTTAAAAGAAGATATTGAAATTTCGGCATTTCTTACTGCAACCATCGCTTGGGGCAATCGGAAAATGATCATCAGGAATGCAAATCGAATGATGGAATTACTCGGTAACAGTCCCTATGACTTTATAATGAATCATAAAGAACATCATTTAGACCCATTAAACAGTTTTGTACACCGCACATTTAACGGAATTGACTTTATTTATTTTATCAAAGCACTACAACATATTTATAACAATCATGAGGGATTAGAAGCAGTATTTTCGACGTATTCAAAAAATGATTCTCTACAAACTGCTATCCATCATTTAAAAACTATCTTTTTTGAAATTCAACATCCGTCAAGAACACAAAAGCACATTTCCGATCCATTAAAAGGTTCTGCAGCAAAACGAATCAATATGTTTTTACGTTGGATGGTTAGAAAAGATAATGCTGGTGTTGACTTCGGAATTTGGGAGACATTATTTCCTTCACAATTATCTTGTCCTTTAGATGTACATTCCGGTAATACTGCACGTAAATTAGGTTTACTTAACAGAAAACAAAATGATGCCAAAGCATTGAATGAATTAGATATTAGTTTGCGAAAACTAGACGCTGAAGATCCTGCAAAATATGATTTTGCTTTATTTGGATTGGGAGTCTTTGAAAAGTTTTGAATATAGGCAGCTGGATGTTAGATGCTGGAAACTGGAAACTTGATGTTATTATTCAAACTGAATATCTGCACTAATCTTAAATCTTTGTCATTTTTTCCCTTTTCTTTTTTCTCTTTTCCACATTAATAAAGTTTTAATTCTACAAAAACAAGATCATATTCTCTACCTTTGTAGCCTTATTCTATAAAAAAAGAAAGAATTTGCAATTTTAAGATAAAATCATAATTATTCTGAATGTCTCCTTGAGCGCAGTCGAAAGGTTATTATATCTTTTAGTTAAAAACAAATAAACATATTTAATGCGCTTACACAGAAATTTAGTCCTTGCAGTTATAGATTCATTAAACTATATTTTTAATGATGGTCTATATGCTGATAAAGTAGTAGAAAAGACCCTAAAAAGAGATACCCGATGGGGAGCCAGAGATCGAAAATTTCTTGCAGAAACTATCTATGATTGTGTACGATGGAAAAGACTATACAACGAAATAGCCGGAACTAAAGATCATTATACACAAGAAAATCTATGGAAAATATTTTCAGTTTGGGCAACCTTAAAAGGTATCACCTTACCCGACTGGAAGCAATTTGAAGGTACTCCTGTACGTCGTATCAAAGGTAAGTTTGATGAATTACAAGCACAACGAGTTTTTAAAGAATCTATCCCGGACTGGTTAGACGCATTGGGTGAAAAAGAATTGGGTAAAAAATGGGCTACAGAAATCAGTTCTTTAAACCAACAAGCAAGTGTTATTTTGAGAGCAAATACCTTAAAAACTACCAAAGAGCGGTTAAAAAAAATATTGTTAGAAAATGATATTGAAACTCAATTTATCAGAGGGCATCAGGATGCCTTACAATTAACTGAACGTAAAAATGTCTTTAGAACAGATGCTTTTAAAAATGGACTTTTTGAAGTACAAGATGCTTCCTCTCAATTGGTTGCTGAATTTTTAGAAGTGAAACCGGGTATGCGTGTCGTTGATGCCTGTGCCGGTGCAGGAGGTAAAACATTACATTTAGCAGCCTTAATGGAAAACAAAGGGCTAATTATTGCACTTGATATTTACGACAATAAACTAAAAGAATTAAAAAGAAGAGCCAAACGTGCCGGTACTCATAATATAGAGTCTCGACATATCAATTCAACAAAGGTCATCAAAAAATTATATGATAAAGCCGATAGAGTATTAATTGATGCTCCTTGTAGCGGATTAGGAGTACTGAAAAGAAACCCTGGTGCCAAGTGGAAATTACAACCTGAATTTATTACTGAAATACAAAAAACACAAGCTGAAATTTTAAACACTTATGCAAAAATGGTAAAAGGAGGCGGAAAATTAGTGTATGCAACTTGTTCAATTTTACCTTCAGAAAATGAAAAACAAGTTGAAAAATTTTTAGAATCACATAACGAATTCAAATTTATTGCTGAAAAGAAAATTTTACCTTCCGTTAGTGGATTCGATGGTTTCTATATGGCTTTATTAGAAAGAACAAATGCTTCTTAGGCAATTATCCTTGAAATTTTACGTTTTTAGTTAGGTGAATTATGTAAAGAAATACTAATAAAAAATTAGTGATCAACCAGTTATATCATGAACGCAAAACGTTTTATCTTATTAATTCTGATCTTTATCTGTACTTCTGCAATAAGTATTGCACAGACTGATACTATAACGCAACCAAATCCTATAATTAAATTAAAAGACACTATTAAAACGAATGCTGTTATACCTTCAGATACTATAGTTGAAATAAAGGATAGTATTCAAAAAGAAGCTTTTAATTTTTTTATCGGAAAGTCTATATTAAACAAATCTTTATGGGCTCAGCGATACAGATATGAAGATAAAGAATTGAAAACATTAAGTGTTAGAATAACCATTGAAAATGTAAGCGGACATAAAGAAACCTTAGATTTTAATTTATTATCCTTATTGCTCGATGAAAAAAAACTAAGAGTTAGACCTACCGGTATTTTTTATTATAAAAATGAGAAAAAAGTATATTTAAGATCTAAACCTTTAAATAAAAACTATAATGTTTTTGAAGAGCATGTAGTTGAGGGATATCAAAATTCTGAAGAAAAGACCTATAAAGTGAATTTTTTAGGGCTTAAAAAGAAAAAAAGCGTACCGGTTGTACAATCATTAAAAAAATTGACAGTAAAAAGTCGTAAAATATCTTATTATATTGATTTTCCTGTTTATGAAACATTTACATATGGAAAAATATACTATAAAGATAAGCCTATAGGGTTC
Source organism: uncultured Flavobacteriaceae bacterium (assembly GCA_964463085.1). GTDB lineage: Bacteria > Bacteroidota > Bacteroidia > Flavobacteriales > Flavobacteriaceae > Aureibaculum. Next base: position 23,466 of record CAYXAZ010000040.1, read on the forward strand.
GCTGCAGTTAGATAAGTTCTGTTTTATTCGTGAGACTCTAAAAAATTAATTTCGATTTTTTAGTTAGTCGAACTAATCCCGCTTTCCTGTACTGAACTTGTTTCAGTATCCCGGGATCTCGGTTTAATACCTCGACCCTTGGGTCGATTCCTAATTATTGGATCCAAGGCTTGTCTTGGGGTTTAATACCCTTTATTTGAGTTATTGAGAATTTACGGCTTCATTCCCCTATTATTAATAGTGTTAAGAATTTTATCCAATCTTTTCAACAATCCTATTTTTTTCTTTTTAAGAATACCTAAATTTGTGCTTTAAAACAACACAATTTATTATTCATAATGATTCATTTCTTTGGAGATCATAAAAAGAAGATTTTTGCAGTACAGACCAGTAAAGAACTTTCAAAAGAAGACAATTCAAAATTGAGTTGGCTATTTGCCAATCAACCAAATCTAAATATGGCGTCTCTTGACGTCTTTTTTGTTGGTCCAAGAGCTGCAATGATCACACCTTGGAGTACTAATGCTGTTGAGATCACTCAAAATATGGGAATTGAGGGCATCATTAGAATTGAAGAGTTTACAACTGTTTCTAAAGATTTCTTAGATTTTGACCCGATGATCTCAGAGCAATATAATGGTCTAGATCAAGATATTTTTATCATTGATATTCAACCTGAACCTATTTTAGAGATTGAGAACATAGCCATATATAACCAACAAGAAGGACTAGCTTTAAATAAAGAAGAAATTGTTTATCTAGAAGGAGTTTCAGAAAAAATTGGACGACCATTAACAGATTCTGAAGTATTTGGGTTTTCACAAGTGAATAGTGAGCATTGCCGACATAAAATTTTCAATGGTACGTTTATTATTGATGGTGAAGAAAAACCAACTTCACTTTTCAAATTAATTAAAGAAACCGCTAAACAATATCCTAATAATATTGTTTCTGCATATAAAGACAATGTCGCTTTTGTAAAAGGTCCCATAGTAGAACAGTTTGCACCAAAACGAGCTGATAGACCTGACTTTTATCAAACTCAAGAGTTTGAATCTGTAATTTCATTGAAAGCAGAAACTCATAATTTTCCTACAACTGTCGAGCCTTTTAATGGTGCTGCAACGGGTTCTGGTGGTGAAATTCGAGATAGATTGGCTGGCGGAAAAGGTTCACTACCCTTAGCAGGAACAGCTGTTTATATGACTTCATATTCGCGTTTAGAAGAAAATAATCGCGACTGGGAGAATATCATGCCAACTCGTAAATGGCTCTATCAAACTCCCATTGATATTTTAATAAAAGCTTCTAATGGTGCTTCAGATTTTGGTAACAAATTCGGACAGCCACTAATATGTGGTTCTGTTTTAACTTTTGAACATGATGAGGAGAGTGATGTCACACTGAGCCCTTCGACTGCGCTCAGGATAAACTCCAGCGTAGGGTCTTCACGCAAATTAGGATACGACAAAGTAATTATGCAAGCTGGTGGTATTGGTTATGGAAAAGCTGATCAAGCTTTAAAAGCAACTCCAAAAACCGGAGATAAAATTGTGTTATTAGGCGGTGAAAATTACAGGATCGGAATGGGTGGCGCTGCAGTTTCGTCAGCAGATACAGGTGAATTTTCAAGTGGTATAGAACTCAACGCAGTACAACGTTCAAATCCTGAAATGCAAAAACGGGCAGCGAATGCTGTTCGTGGAATGGTAGAAAGTGAAGAAAATTTTATTGTTTCTATTCATGATCATGGTGCCGGCGGACATTTAAATTGTCTTTCGGAATTGATTGAAGAAACAGGAGGAAACATAGATTTAGATAAACTCCCTGTTGGTGATCCAACCTTGTCTGATAAAGAGCTGATTGGTAACGAATCTCAAGAACGAATGGGATTGGTTATAGCCGAAAAACATATCGACACACTACAACGTATTGCCGATCGTGAACGCTCGCCAATGTACACAGTTGGCGATGTTACAGGAAATGACAGGTTTACTTTTGAGTCTAAAACCAAAGGTAACAAACCAATGGATTTGGCATTAGAAGATATGTTTGGAAGCTCACCAAAAACCATAATGAATGATGTTACGATTGAAAGAAACTATAGTGACATCATCTATAATTCAGATAATTTTCATACTTATTTAGAGCAAGTTTTGCAATTAGAAGCTGTAGCTTGTAAAGATTGGTTAACTAACAAAGTAGACCGATGTGTTGGCGGTAAAGTTGCCAAACAACAATGTGCCGGACCATTACAATTACCATTGAATAACTGTGGCGTAATGGCATTAGATTATAAAGGCAAAGAAGGGATAGCGACCTCAATTGGTCATTCGCCAATTTCAGGACTCATTAATCCAACTACTGGAAGTAGAAACAGTATTACTGAAGCTTTGACAAACATAATTTGGGCTCCTTTAAAAAATGGATTACAAAGTGTTTCACTCTCTGCGAACTGGATGTGGCCTTGTAAAAATGAAGGTGAAGATGCACGTTTATATAAAGCAGTAAAAGCAGTTTCTGATTTTGCTATTGAATTGGGAATCAACGTTCCTACCGGGAAGGATTCCTTATCTATGAAGCAAAAATATCCAGATGAAGAAGTGATTGCTCCCGGTACAGTAATTATCTCTGCTGCTGCACATTGTAATGACATAACTAAAGTTATAGAACCTGTTTTTCAAAAAGGTGTCAATGACACCATTTATTATATCAATATATCTCAAGATAGTTATAAACTAGGCGGAAGTTCATTTGCTCAGACGCTAAGCAAAATAGGGAAGGATGCTCCAACAATAAAGGATGCTGCTTATGTAAAAACAGTATTCAATACCATTCAACAATTGATAAAAGATGGTAAAATTGTTGCGGGTCATGATGTCGCTTCCGGTGGATTGATAACTACTTTATTGGAAATGTGTTTTGCTGATAACAATCTTGGGGCAAATTTAGACTTAACTTCTTTAGGAGAAAAAGATGCTATAAAACCATTATTTGCTGAAAATGCAGGTATTGTGTTTCAAGCGAATGACAATTCTATTGAAAAAAGCTTATCAGATGCAAATATTGAATTCTTTAACATAGGAAAAGTTACAGAAAATGATGAATTGCTTATCCGAAATTATAATGATAATTTTGACTTAAATATTTTAGAATTACGTGATGTTTGGTATAAGACCTCTTACCTACTCGACCAAAAACAAACAGCAAATGAATTAGCTAAGGATCGTTTTGAAAATTATAAGAATCAGCCATTACAGTATAAATTTCCGGCTCACTTCACGGGAAAGTTACCGAATGTCAGCCTGAGCGGAGTCGAAGGCGAGAAGCCAAAAGCAGCCATCATCCGTGAAAAAGGCTCAAACTCAGAACGCGAAATGGCAAATGCTTTGTATCTAGCAGGTTTTGATGTAAAAGATGTACATATGACCGATCTGATCTCCGGTCGTGAAACACTAGAAAATATTCAGTTTATTGGTGCTGTTGGAGGATTTTCTAACTCAGATGTATTAGGCTCTGCCAAAGGATGGGCAGGTGCATTTTTATACAATGAAAAAGCAAAAACCGTATTAGATAATTTCTTTAACAGAGAGGACACCTTATCAGTTGGTATTTGTAATGGCTGTCAGTTATTTATGGAATTAGAAGTTATCAATCCTGAACATGAAATTCACGGAAAAATGACCTTTAATGATTCAAACAAACATGAAAGTGCCTTTACAAGTGTAACTATTCCTGAAAACAATTCGGTAATGCTATCAACATTGGCAGGAAGTACCTTAGGTGTTTGGATCAGTCATGGGGAAGGAAAATTTAAACTTCCGCTTGACGAGAAACAATACAACATCGTAGCAAAATACGGCTATGACAGTTATCCTTCAAACCCAAATGGTTCTGATTATAATACTGCCATGATCTGTGATGCAACAGGTCGTCATTTAGTAACTATGCCTCATATTGAACGTTCTACATTTCAATGGAACTGGGCTAACTATCCGCAAGAGCGTAGAGATGAAGTTTCTCCTTGGTTAGAGGCTTTTGTAAATGCTAGAAAGTGGATTGAGAGAAACAGTAGGCAGTAGGTAGTATTCAATAAACTTAACATCTTCTTTAAACAATTATTATGTTTTATGATTAGTCATTTACCATTCTACCGTCTAACAAATTGATAATCCGTGAGCCATAAGCAGCATTTTTTTTAGAATGTGTTACTTGTATAATGGTTACTCCATTATTATTCAATTGTTTAAAAATTTCCATAATTTCTTCACCCTGTTTAGAGTTTAGATTACCAGTAGGTTCATCTGCTAGTATCAACTTTGGTCTTGTTATCAATGCTCTAGCGACACCAACCAATTGTTGTTGCCCGCCACTTAATTGTGTTGGAAAAAGTTTTTGTTTACCTACTATATTAAAACGATCTAACATATCTGCCACCAATGCTTTTCGCTCTGAAGAACTTACTTTTTTATATAATAGTGGCATTTCTAAATTTTCATAGACTGTGAGTTCATCTATCAAATGATAAGCTTGGAAGACAAATCCTATATATTCTTTATACAAGGTAGCGCGGTGCTTTTCTTTTAGCGTATGAACCGATTCATGAAGAAAATCATATTCTCCTTCGTCAAAACTATCTAACATCCCAATAACATTAAGCAGTGTAGATTTTCCTGAACCCGATGGTCCCATAACTGAAATAAACTCACCTTCTTCAACACTAAGATTAATATCTTTTAATAAAAAGATACGTTGTCCTCCTGAATTTACCCATTTAAAAATGTTATTTAATTGTAATAGCATGATTGTTGTTTTTAGTAAATTTATTCTGATCTTAAACTCTTTAATGGCTTTATCAATACAGCTCCAATTGATTGATAACTTATCGTTAGAATAGCAATAAATAAAGCAATTAAACCTGCTAGTGCAAAAGTTTTCCAGCTAATATCAATTCGATAGGCAAAATCTTCTAACCATCTATTCATTATATACCAACCGATAGGAATGGCTATAATTATTGAAATTAGAATCAATTTTAAAAAATTAAGTGTAAGTAGTTTATAAATACTTTTAAATGGTGCGCCCAGCACTAAACGAATACTGATTTCTTTCTTCCGTTGCTCTACCATAAATGCAGAAAGGGCAAACAATCCCAGACATGCCACCAAAATGGCAAAAAGGGCAAAACTGTTGAAAATACTTCCTGTACGCTTTACATCTTCATACATTTTAGCGAATTCTTGATCTAAAAAGCTAAATCTAAAGGATTGGTCCGGCACAAAAGTGTTCCATACCCCAGTAATGGAAGTGAGGGATTTTCGCATATTTCCTGAATTCAATTTAACCGAAATCAGTGATGGGCTATTATCGATCTCCATTAGTAATGGACCAATGTCTGACTTTAGGGAATTGAAATGAAAATCTTCTACTACGCCTATGATGATCCATGCCCTGCCATATATACCTATTCTTTCCCCCAAAGGATCGTTCAATCCCAACTTTTTCACCATACTCTGGTTAATGATGGCAGCTTCCGTAGAATCTGATGCCATTTCACGGGAAAAATTTCTACCTTCCACGACGTTTATACCCAAAGTCTCTAGATAATCATGGTCTACATCCCAAAGCTGTCCGTCGGTACTTATATCTCCTTCTGATTTATCCTCCCTAGAAAAGAACATTTGGTTTTGATTTGTGCCAGATACGGGTAAATAGTCGCTAACGGAAACTTGTTTAATTCCGGGCAGCTGTATTAATTCATCTTTGAAGGTCTGAACTTTATCACCCAAAACCCCAGTTCCTTTTATAACCAATACCTGCTCTTTGTCAAAGCCAAGTTCTTTATTGAGAATGTAGTTCATCTGTTGGTAGATAATTAAAGTACCTATAATCAAAATCACGGAGGTCGTAAACTGAAAAACTACCAACACACTTCTCAGTTTCCCGCTTTTGCTCCCAGCACTTAAGTTGCCCTTCAAAACATTAATGGGTTGAAATGCTGATAAATAAAAAGAAGGATATAGCCCAGCCAAAACCCCAATGAATAAGGCAGAAAAGAATAGAACAGGTAGAAACCACCATTGATTCCATGGTATTGCCAACGCTTTTGAGGCTATTGAATTAAAATAGGGCAATAACAACCATCCTAGCAGTGTTCCCAAAACAAAGGAAACACTGCTAAATACAATTGATTCTGTCAGAAACTGTACTATAAGTTCACTTTTGAAAGCCCCAACGGTTTTCCGCAACCCTACTTCTTTAGCCCGGTTTGCCGATTTGGCTGTAGAAAGATTAATGAAGTTGATACAGGCCAATATCAGTATAAAACCTGCAATGGCTCCAAATAACCAAATAAGAGAGATATCACCGTGGGACATATTATCGATAATATCGCTCGATTTTAAATGAATGTCTGCCACAGGTTGTAGCATAAAACGGCTGTTCTTGATTGCGGACTGTGCCTCTGCCTCGGTGCTATTCTTCACAAAGGCAGGAAATATGTACTTTTTGTTAATGTCCAACAATTTCTTCTCCAATGCCAGTATGTCGGTATTGGGCTTGACTTTTACATATACATTGTAATTGCTAGACCTCCAATCAGTCTGCTCTCCGGGCCACAATTCTTTCCCCGTCATGGTCATTAAAAAATCAAA
>CAYXAZ010000041.1:0-29908 GCA_964463085.1 uncultured Flavobacteriaceae bacterium
CTACTTTTCTTAATACCGGTGTTCCGTAAGCTATTATTGGTAAAATCATTTTTTTAAATTAGCTAAAAAATTTCAGGACGCAAAGATAATATGTTTTTTCATTGCTCTCTTTTCTTTTTCACTTTTCTTTTTTCACTTTTCTATTCAAATATGTTTGTAGAATGATTGTGGCACTGATCTCATCTATTAATGCTTTGTTTTGGCGTTGCTTTTTTTTGAGTCCGCTATCAATCATCGTTTGAAAAGCCATTTTAGAAGTAAAACGTTCATCAACTCTTTCAATTGGGATTGCAGGAAACAATTTTTTTAGTTCTTCAATAAAAGGAATAATAAGGACTTCACTTTCTGAAGCAGAATTATCCATTTGTTTTGGTTCGCCTACCAAAAACAATTCAACATGTTCATTTTTAGTGTATTCCATTAAAAATTCAAAAATCTCATTTGTATACACGGTAGTTAATCCAGAAGCAATTAATTGAAGTTCATCAGTTATTGCAATTCCGATTCTTTTTTTACCATAATCTATTGCGAGAATACGAGCCATACTTTTCAAATTCCAAATTTCAAAACTTAAATACCAAGTTATACCAAATGCATATTAAAATGATTTTTATCATTCATTTTGAAACGTTTTTGGTATTATAGAAATATTAATTTTATACAAAAATAAGATTTATGTTTTAAAACTATAATTTTTGCCAATATTAAAATGAAGCAATTATCTTTGTAAAAGGTAACAGGAAATCGTAAACGCATAAACCTTAAACTCGAAATACATAATAATGACAGAATTACAAAAAATCATAGAAAATGCTTGGAACAATCGAGAGCTTTTAAAAGAGAAGTCAACACAAAATGCAATTAGAAAAGTTATTGATTTATTAGATTCAGGTAATTTAAGAGTTGCAGAACCTATAGCAAATGGTTGGCAAGTGAATGAATGGGTAAAGAAAGCAGTTGTTTTGTATTTTCCTATTCAAAAAATGGAAGTTTTAGAAACAGGTATTTTTGAGTATCACGATAAAATTCCGCTAAAACGAGGATACCAAGAAAAAGGAATACGAGTTGTACCACATGCAGTGGCTCGTCATGGAGCTTATATATCTTCAGGTACTATTTTAATGCCTAGTTATGTAAATATAGGAGCTTACGTAGACGAAGGAACTATGGTTGACACTTGGGCTACAGTGGGTAGTTGTGCGCAAATAGGTAAGAATGTACATTTGAGCGGAGGCGTTGGTATTGGAGGTGTTTTAGAACCCTTGCAAGCTGCACCGGTTATTATAGAAGATAATTGTTTTATTGGTTCTCGTTGTATTGTTGTTGAAGGAGTTAGAGTAGAGAAGGAGGCAGTTTTAGGTGCGAATGTGGTATTGACAATGAGTACAAAGATTATTGATGTTACCGGAGATGAACCTAAAATTACTAAAGGCGTTATTCCTGCACGTTCAGTAGTTATTCCGGGCAGTTATACTAAAAAGTTTAAAGCCGGTGATTTTAATGTACCCTGTGCGTTGATAATTGGCAAGCGCAAAGAGAGTACAAATAAAAAGACATCATTAAATGATGCTTTACGTGATAATGATGTAGCTGTTTAAGTATGAAAATATTAGTAATACAGCAAAAGATGATTGGTGATGTTCTAGTCAGTTCGATCATTTGTAATAATCTCAAAGAAGCATACCCAAATGCTCAAATTGATTATATGGTGTATACATCTACAATTCCGGTTCTTGAAGGCAATCCAAATATTGACAATTTCATTTTATTTAAGGAGGAATATAGAAAAAGTAAGTGGTCTTTTTTTAAATTTTTAATGTCTATCCGTAAAGAAGAATATGACATTATAATAGATGCTTATTCTAAATTAGAAAGTTGGTTAACTGTTTTATTTTCCGGGGCAACACAAAAAATTTCGTATAAAAAAAATGGAAGAACTTTTTTATATACCGATAATATAGATTTATTGTTACTGCCCAAATCAAATTTAGGCTTGACTATAGAAAGGCGTTTGTCATTATTAAAACCCCTAAATCTTGATATTGAAATTGATCCTGTTCCTAAATTATATATTACAGCTCAAGAAAATATAGTTGCCAATGAACTCTTAGTTCGTCATGGAATTAATGTTGATAAAAAAACGATTATGGTTTCTATTGTTGGCAGTTCTGATATTAAAACGTATCCTTTACTATATATGTCAATGGTTGTTGATTTTATTGCTGACATTACAGATGTGAATATATTATTTAACTATATTCCCAACCAAATTGAAGAAGCGACACAAATCTATAACGGTTGTAAAAAATCAACTCAAGAGCACATATATTTTGATGTATTGGGTAATAACTTACGTGAGTATATTGCTTTAATGAATATATGTGATCTGATTATTGGTAATGACGGAGGCGCCATAAATATTGCAAAATCATTGAATAAACCTTCATTTATTATTTTTTCGCCTTGGATAGAAAAGAAAATGTGGGCAACTTTTGAGGATGGTAAATTTCATAAATCGGTACACTTACAAGATTATAAATCAGAATTATTTAATAATAAATCAGAAAAAGAACTTAAAAAAGCTTCGCTACAACTCTATGAGTATTTTACACCTGACTACTTTTTGGAGGAATTAAGACGGTTTTTAAACTATAATTTATCTGAAAACAATGAACTTTTATTAGAGAATAGTATTCATAAAAATTTACAAGAAAATAGAGTACATAAATTATCTGTTTTAATTATTACATTGAATGAAATTGAAAATATTGATAGTTTAATTAAGAATGTAAGTTTTGCCGATGAAATTATAGTGGTTGATTCTTTTAGTTCTGATGGAACAGTAGAAGCGGTAAAAAGGTATAATAATGTAAGATTGATACAACATGAATTTGTTAATTTTTCAAACCAACGAAATTTTGCCTTAGAGCAAGCTACAAATGATTGGGTGTTATTTATTGATGCTGATGAAAGAATATCAACCGATTTACAATATGAAATTATAGATACACTTAAAAATCCGGGAAATATTGTTGCCTATGGTTTTTATAGAAAGTTTTACTTTAAAAATATACCAATAAAATTTAGTGGCTATCAAACAGATAAAGTTTTCAGACTTTTTAATAAAAATTACGTTGCTTATAATAGAGAAAAATTAGTTCACGAAACCTTACATATTAATGGAAAATCTAAAATAGTAACCAATATATTAGATCACTATTCTTATATAAACGATGAAAGTTATAAAGAGAAGTTAATTAAATACGCAAAATTAAGAGCTGAAGAATTGTATTTAAAAAAGTTAAAACCTAATTTTTTTCATTTTTATATTAAACCTGCATATAGATTTTTATATCATTTTATAATTAGATTCGGATTCTTTGATGGTAAAAAAGGGTATAAAATCTCTAGATTAAATGCTTTTGGTGTTCAGCAACGGTATGTTGAGTTGAGAAAGTTGAATACTTCTAAAAAATAAATAATTATTTTTTACCGAACAGTTTTTGTTTTAATCGTTTTTTTCTATGAAATTTTTCTTGAAATTGTTGTGTATAAAACCACATTTTTTCAAAAACTTTTTCAAAATCATCACCACTTAATTTAGCATAAGCATCACTCATCGTCTTTACCATTTCTTTTTTAGGTGTTAACCTTGAAAAATTTTTCATTCTAGCTTCAAGATCAAGTTTAAAAAAAGACATTCTGTTTAGATCAACCAGATAAAAATTATAATCGTTACCATTCTTAATAACTAAAGTATTTCCGGGTGAATGATCTTTAAAGTAAATACCTTCTTCATGCATCTGCCATGTGAATTTTGTAAATTGCCTTAGTATATTTTCATAATCCGGATAATCAGAATTGGTGACTAATTCTCTATAGGTTAAATCATAATCTAGATGTTCGCATACATAATAACTTTCTTGTAAACCCAAAGGTGTACTATTTTCAAAATACGCAATTGGTTGTGGTGTGCCAATACCTAATTTAATAAGCTTGTTAGCATATTCAAAAGAACGTCTGGCTTTGGATTTTCTAAAATAATTGTAAATAACTTGATTGATAAAATTGGGAATTTTGAATGACTTTACATTGATAATTTTTTCGTTTAATTTATAAATTTTAATTTTATTTCTACCTCCATCACCAATTAAAGTTCCGGTAGTATTAAAGGTATCAATTATATGTTGTAATTGTTCTTTTACAGGTAAATAGTTTTTCTCTATTTCTTTAGTTATACTCATTAACTCTTATCTAAATATTTATCAATTCCGTTTTCACACCTAGTTAATTTTTTATTGATACTGTTTTGCTGAATCTTATGATTCAGTTTTTAAGCATTTGATAATCATATGAAACCAAAAAACCTACTTGAATTTTTATTTTATAAATTTATTCTGACCCTAAGTCTTTTTGAATATTTAATTGTTTTCTGATTCCTTCTTTAAACAATTTAAATCTGTATTTATTATATTTTTTCTGTAATATTTTGTTGGCTTCTTTACCCAGAATTTTATGGTCAAGCTGGGCTTTATAATATCTAAAGTAACTTCTATCATTTTGTATCTATCTGCAGAAAATCATATTCCATTTTTGTTATTATAAATCTTGGAATATTTCTCCCTTATATTTCTCTCTGACAGGCTTACAGGATCGTTCATTTTCATATACAAAACCTGTTATTGTTTCTAAAGGGTACTTCTAATAATTCATTTCTTTCAAAAAACAAAAATAAAGAACAATCTACTCGTAAATATTTTGTTGAAATAGCAAAAGCTATTACAAAAAATATTTTCTTCGCATCTTATTCTTTATTTTTGTTTCCAAAGGGGTTTTCATAACTTTCCTTATATTTCGTAAAATTTTCTCACATTATCTCGATAGTGTTCTAAAATTTCATTTCATCTAAGAAAAGTTATGAAAATTTTGATGCGAATGAATTATTAGAAGTACCCTTAAACAAATATACTTTAATATCCTCAGAGTTATTTTTCTTCAGCAAAAGTAATATTAAATATTTTTCTATTATTTTTGCAATCATAGTTGTAACTACTTGCTAATGTATAATATTGCAGTTATTTTAATTAATTACAATTCTTCAAAATTTACTATTGATGCCATTAATTCAATCATTATGGCTACTTTACCTACAATAAATTATCAAATTATTGTTGTGGACAATGCTTCAGAATATAACGATTACAGTAAGGTAGAAAAATATATTAAGAATTTTAAGGATAAAAAAATAAGGTTGATAAGAAGCAGAATTAATACTGGTTTTGGAAGTGGTAATATGTTAGGTGTGCAATTTGCTAATGCAAAATATTATGCTTTTATAAATAACGATACTGTTCTAAAAAATGATTGTTTATCCATTTTATTTAATTTTATGGATAAAAATAAGAACATTGCTATATGCTCACCTCAAGGGTATGACGAAGACGATAATGTTCTAAACTCATTTGACCATTTTTTAACACTAGGAAGAGAGATTTTTGGAAGAAAGATATATGAAAAACTAAACCCTAAGAAATACCCTAAGCGTAATAAAATATATGACAAGCCAATTAAGGTGCAATGTATTCCAGGATCCTTTTTATTTGTTGATGCTAAATCATTTGATTATATAGGCGGGTTTGATACGAATATTTTTTTGTATTACGAAGAAACGGATCTAGCATATAGATTGAGTAAATTAAGTGGAAAAAATGAATGCTTTTTAATTCCAAAAGCCAAATATGTACATTTTGAAGGGAAAAGTACTACAAAAAGTATGCTAATAAAAAAGGAAATTAAAATATCTATGCTATATGTTTTAAAAAAGAATTCTTCTTATTTAAGTTATTTGATTTTAAGAAGTTATTTGACTTTACAATATGCATTTAAATTAATTTTCAAGCCTAGATATCTTAGTTTGGTAGCGTTATTTGTTCAAGGAGCTCCTTTATCTAAATCATTAAAACAATCACAAAAATTATTACCTAAATAAGTATGAATATATTGCATGTGTCAGCAGTTAAAAACTGGGGTGGAGGCGAAAACCATTTAGAAAATTTGTATTTTGAACTTCAGACGAATCACACTGAAATTAATCAATATATCTTATGTGCAAAAGGTGGAAAATTTCATCAAAGATTAAAAAAGAAAAATTACAATTATATACCTGCTCTTTTGTCTATAAAAATAGATTTAAGATTTGTGTTAAAAATAGCTAGAATATGTAGCTCTAAAAAAATTAATCTCATTCACATTCACGACCCAACTGCTTTAACATTATGTGTTATTTCTGATCGCATTTTCAGAAATCTACCACCATTTGTTTTTAGCAAAAAAACTGTTTTTCCTATTAAAAATAGAAAATCAACCCTGTTTAAATATAATTATAAAAAGATTAAAAAGATTATCTGTATCTCTAAAGCCACCAAAAAAATATCCTCAGAAAGCATTGAAGATAAATCAAAGTTAGTAACTATATATGACGGAATTCGTTTTGATGACAAGACAGACATAACCCCTTATACATTAAGAGAGAAACTTAAAATTAAAGAGAATGTTACTATTATTGGGCATATAGGAAATCATATAAGAGCAAAAAACTTAGATACATATGTTGAAGTTATAAATGAAATTATAAATATTAGAAAACTAAAAAATTTTCATTTTATACAAATAGGCACATTTACAGATAGAACAAAAATGTATTTAAAAAAAATTAAAGAATATAATTTAGAAAACTATGTTACGTTCACTGGTTTTTTAGATAATGCTTCTGCTTTTTTACCTCAATTTGACATTTTTTTATTGACATCTCAGTCAGAAGGTTTGGGAATGGTAATTAATGAAGCTTTCTATTTTAAAGTTCCGGTTGTTAGTACTAATGTTGGAGGAATACCTGAAATTATTAAAGATAATGAGAATGGCTTATTGGCAAATTTGGCTGATCATAAAAAATTGGCTGATCATCTAATTACATTAAAAGGTGATGAGAAGTTAAAAAATATTTTTATTAAAAAATCGTATGAACAATTGATGAAAGATTTTTCATCAGTACAAATGTCTGAAAAAACTTTAAAAATATACAAATCAATACTTTTAAATAAATAGAACATGGATTACGAAAACAAACCAGAAGGTTACTATAATGATGAAAGAGAAGAAATGCTGTCTTTTTTACCTAAAGATGCAAAAAAGGTATTAGATGTGGGATGCGGTAATGGTGTTTTTGCAGCTTCACTTAAAAGGGAAAATGATGCAGAAGTATGGGGGATTGAGTTAATGAAAGATGAAATTTTAAAGGCCGAGAGTATATTGTATAAGTCTTTTGCAGGTCCGTGTGAAGAGCATATTGATGCATTACCTGACAATTATTTTGACGCTATTTATTTTAATGATGTATTAGAACATTTAGTAGATCCTTACGATGTACTTGAAAGGATTAAATCTAAGTTGTCTGATGAAGGTGTTGTTATAAGTTCTATTCCTAATATTAGATGTCATTATGTTTTAATGCCTTTGTTTTTTAAAAAAGAGTTTGAATATCAAAATTTCGGTATTTTAGACAGGACACATTTGCGCTTTTTCACTAAAAAAAGTATTCAAAATATGTATGAGAAATTAGGGTATGAAATCATAAAGCATACTGGTATAAATCGTAGTAAATCAATAAGGCCAATTCTTTATAATATTCCGTTATTTTTTACAGCTATGGATATTCGATACCCACAATTTGCGACAGTAGTTAAGGTAAAAAAATAGTAGTATTTAATGAAGAGAGAATTAGATAATATTTTAGCGATTTTGAAAAACAAAGGAATAATCCTTTACCCAACAGATACTGTTTGGGGTATTGGTTGTGATGCTACTAATGAAGAAGCTGTAAAGAAGGTTTTTAATATTAAACAACGCAATGAAAGTAAAAGCCTGATAATTTTAGTTGATTCATTAGAAATGTTAAAACAATATGTTGATAAGATTCCTGATACCATAAATGAAATTTTAAAAAAGTTTCATAAACCAACTACAGTTATTTATAATAATCCAAAAGAATTAGCAAAAAATGTTATTGCCAGTGATAATACAGTAGCCATCAGAATAGTTCAGGATGAATTTTGTCAAAAATTAATTCAGCAATTTGGGAAACCAATGGTATCTACATCGGCAAACATTAGTGGTGAACCCACTCCAAAATCTTTTAAAGAAATAGAATCATCTATTTTGGATGCAGTTGATTATGTGGTAAATTTGCACCAAGATGAAACATCAAATACCCCTTCAACTATTATTAAAATTAATGGGAAAGGGGAAGTAGAAGTTATTAGAGCGTAATCCCACCTAACCCTTCCCATCCCGATAGCTATCGGGAGGAAGGGGACTTGTGAAGTGTTTTTTATAATAATTAATAATAATTAAAGAAATTGTCGACTTACGAACAAGCATTATCATCTGAAGTATTTGAATATATCTCTGAAGCTTCCAAACAGTTAGGATTGGAAAGTTATGTCATTGGTGGTTTTGTACGTGACTTTTTATTACAAAGAGATAGTGGTGCGAAAGATATTGATATAGTTACTGTGGGCAGCGGCATTGAATTGGCAAAAAAAGTAGCTCAATTATTACCGACAAACCCTAAAGTACAAATTTTTAAAACCTATGGTACAGCGATGCTTCGGTTTAAATATCTAGAAATTGAGTTTGTAGGAGCGCGTAAAGAGTCTTATAAAGAAAATAGTAGAAACCCTAAAGTAGAACAGGGTACATTACAAGATGATCAAAATAGACGTGACTTTACCATAAATACAATGGCATTGAGTTTAAATGAAGCGGATTATGGAAAATTACTAGATCCGTTTAACGGTGTTGAAGATTTAAAATCAGGTATTATCAGAACACCTTTAGATCCAACTATTACCTATTCGGATGATCCTTTACGGATGATGCGTGCTATACGTTTTGCTTCTCAATTAAATTTTACAATTGAGCAAAAGTCGTTAGATGCCATTACAAAAAATGCTACTCGTATAGATATCATTACACAAGAGCGAATCGTTGTTGAGTTAGATAAGATATTAATGTCAGGCACACCTTCAATCGGATTTAGATTATTAGAGCAAACAAAACTGTTAGAGCGATTTTTACCGGAGTTAACAGCTTTAAAAGGAGTAGAGGAAGAAAAGGGACAAACCCATAAAGATAATTTTTATCACACCTTACAAGTAGTAGATAATATTGCCCAAAAAACAGATAATTTATGGTTGCTTTGGACTGCACTTTTACATGATATTGGGAAAGCACCTACTAAAAAATTTGATAAAAAAATTGGCTGGACATTTCATGCTCATGAATTTGTAGGATCTAAAATGGTGTATAAATTGTTTAAACGATTAAAAATGCCATTGAACGAAAAGATGAAGTATGTTCAAAAATTGATATTATTAAGCTCTAGACCTGTCGTATTAGCCGAAGAAGTTACCGATTCTGCTGTACGTAGATTGATATTTGACGCTGGAGATATTATTGATGATTTAATGACACATTGCGAGGCAGATATTACCACAAAGAATCCTAAAAAGCGTAAGCAGTATCTCAATAATTTTAAGTTGGTTCGTGAAAAAATTAAAGAAGTTGAAGAACGTGATAGCGTCCGAAATTTTCAACCTCCGGTTACCGGCGAAATCATTATGAAAATTTTTGGTTTAAAACCATGTAGAGAAGTTGGCCAACTTAAAGACGCCATAAAAGAAGCTATATTAGATGGTGAGATTAAAAATGATTATGAAGAGGCATATCAATTTATGTTAGTAAAAGCTAAGAAATTGGGATTAGAAAAGATTGAATAAAATATTTATTAGGATTTAACGGTTAATATAACAAACGTAGGACACTATCCTAAAAAGTGTATAAGTTAAAATAACTTGGGTTAGATTATATTTTCCAAAATTTATTTTAGTTAAAAAATCACTACAGTATCAATTTTTGACAAGTTTTTAACCTCTTGTGCAACGATTACTTTTACTTCTCCTTTATTCTGTCGAAAAGAATTGAAGTTTCCACAAATTCTCTATGTTCCTTATTTGTCATTTTTTCTAACAAATCAAGTGATGCGATATAGCTGACTAAATTTCCATTTGACGAGATAAACTTTCCGTCTTGTACAACAGAAACTTTACTGTCATCTGCTACTTTTAGGTTTGGATAATCAGTTTTTAAATATTCTCCTCCAGTAACATAAGTAACTATTTCTTTATTTTTGGCTATTCCCGCTTCTCCTATTAATCAAGCACCTGCACAATGACTTGCGATATAGTCTGTTGTTTTATTTTGTTCTTTTATAAAATCAATTAATTTTTTATCAGATGTTTGATCTGCCGGATTGTAAGAACTTGGTACAACTAAAACTTTTAGTTTCGGTACATTGTCAATTGTGTAATCAGGATTTACTTTCAGTCCGTGTGCACTATTATATGTTTTATTTTCTTTTGCAATTAGTATTACATTGAAAAGTGCTTTTTTTGCTGCATTTACACTTGAAAACACGTCTAAAGGTGCAACTACTTCATTTATAATTACTCCTTCAAATATTAAAATACCAATAGTTGGTAAATTTTTGTCTATTATTTTTCCCATAATTTGTTTTTGTGTCAAGCTTTCTGTTTTAATAGTGGTTTTGGAATCATTTTTTATTTGCTCAGTACAACCAATTATTGTAAGACCAACTATACAAAATAAAATTATTTTTTTCATTTTTAATCCGAATTATTTTATGTGCACTTTCACAGCATATGCCGTATTAGAAAACTCTTCCATTTTTGTTATTAATTCTTGTTTTACCGTATAAATTTGCACCCATTCTTGTTCTAAAACTTCGTTGTTTCGTTTTATTTTTTATTTTTCATTACCTAAAACTACTACAACATTTCCTTCAACAATGAATTGTTTTGGTTGAAAATCTAAATATTCAATGTGATCATTTACATCGTTAAAAAATTGCATGACTCCATCTTTACCTTTGTAGATAGATGCATGATGAATTTCTTCTGTACCATGGTAAATCCATAGAATATCATCTGATAATGTCTTTTTTAACATTTCCATATTTCCTACAGCATAAGCAGCATACATTGATTGTACGATTTGTGTAGGTGTTAAATTTTTTGTGCTCATTTTTCTATTAGTTTTTTTAAGATTAAACGATTATTAATGTGACAAAGCTATTTTGAAGTCATCAAAAAAATCTTAATTAAGATTAAGAAAAGAAACTAATTTTTATTTGCTCTAATTTTGCTTACAAACTCAGGTGTCATACCTAAAAGTGAAGCAATCATATATTGAGGAACTCTTTGAGCAAATTCGGGATTTGATGAAATGAATTTATGATATAATTCTTCTCCTGTTAGACTAAACATATATTCCAATCTTTTTTGAGAAGCGATATATGTTTTTTCCATTATTATTCTAAAGAATCGTTCTGTTTTGGGTAGTTCAATGCACAATTCTTCAAAATTTTCTTGTGGCAATTCAAGTAATTCTGTGTTTTCGGTCGCTTGGATATAAAGTTTAGAAGGTATTTTATTTACAAGGCTTTCATAATCTGTAATCCACCAATTATCTATTCCAAAATGTAAAATTTGTTCGTTTGCTTTATTGTCAATATAATACAAACGTATGCAACCTTTGGTTATAAAACATCTCGATTTACATAATTGACCTTCTTTGAGTAAAAATTCTTTCTTCTTTAAAGTTCTCGGTTTTAAATACGAATTGAATAAGTCAATTTCAGTTTGAGATATATTTACATATCTTTTGATATATTCAATCAAATTTGGATTCATTTATTCAAATTTAGTAATTAATTTGAGGAACATTGGTAAGTTTTTTTATCATAATTTATATGTATTTCTTGAGGTGTTTTTTAAATCTAAACTCCAATGTAGTCTTTAATTATTATAAATTTCTACACCTTGTTTAAACATTTTTTGCGTAATTTCAATATTTTTGATTGCGCTAATTAGTCCAAATACAGATTTTTATGAACCATTTTCAAAGTTCCATTTACGATGTCTGTTCAATTCCAACTTAAGTTGGTCGTATTACCTCACTTTAATACGTATAAATAATGAAAATGAGCATCTACTCTACGAGATTGAAGCTACAAAAAATAATTTGAGTGTAAGAAAAATGAAAAAGAAACGAATTCTATCGAGCATTTTGATATTCATTTGATATAAAATAGTGTGATTGCTAACTTTAATTCATTAATTATAATTTGATTACTATTTGTTTTAATTATTTTTTTTCCACATAGGACTTGCCTTTATATTATTATCATTGCCCGAATAATAAACAAACCAGCTTACATCTATTGGTCGGCTTCTATGGCTTAGAACCGTATCATTCAGTCTGTCTGTTGTTAAACGGTCTGAAAAACCATTGGTACCTACCATAATTGTCCATTCAATATTTTCTCTAAAAGTAATGCTCAAAGTGTCTTTTTCTAATTGTGGGTTTTGACCAATAATCGGATGTATTTGACCAAATACTTCTTTGCTATTTGCAATAGTTAAAAAGTGAACATCAACAATGTGTTCTACAGATTTTGTGGTATCATTTGCTCTTCTACCTCCGAACCCTATTCTCACAGGGTATCCTTTTCTAATAGCATCAATTAAGTCTTCCTTATTTCCAAATAAGGACTTTCCTGTACCATCATTTCTGTATGTCAATTCCCAGCCTCTGTGATTTTCATTAGTTGTGTCTAATTTGCATCTACCATTGCACCCATATAAAATTACCATAGTAATCAAGAAGATAAGAATATTTAGTTTCATAATAGTATATTATTGGTTATTCAATCAAAAAAAGATTCATACTTACATTTTTCACATCTTTTCCAAACCAAGTTATTGTATGCTTTTAAGGTACTTGTTTTATAAGCGAATCTTCTTTTCTATCATACCAAATAGTATCTAAAAAAAAGCTATTATAATTGAGTATTTCCTCTTCGTTTTCCAGCAACAATTTCTTTTAAATCTTCTATTACTTTTGATGCACCAGACTTCGAGCTACCATCTACGTTTGATAAAACTATTATTGTATAGTTTGAGCCCAGAAAATGCATTAATTCTGTTCGTACACCAATCCATCCTCCACTATGTCCTATAATTCTTTCGTCATACCTTTGGTCTATATCTATGCCATAGCCCAAATGCGTGTTAAATCCTTTTACTTGAGGTGTTAGCATTAATGTAGTTGTTTCTTCATTTAATAATTTATAATCCTTCAATCCCGTAATAAAATAAAACAAATCGTTAGCTGTTGAATAATACCCTCCAGCAGGAGACGCCTTTGAGATATAATAATCATTTCTGAATATATAATTTTTATCACCAAAAAAGGAAGAGTAACCAATAGCTTTATTCATAATTATTGAATCTGGTTTAAAGGTTAAGGTATTTTCCATCTTTAATGGTTTAAATACATTCTTATCAAGGTATTTATAGTAACTATCACCTGATATTTTTTCAATTATCAAGCCCAATACTACAAACCCAGCACCATTATAATAGTATTTACTACCAGGTTTAAACATTAGGGAATCTTTGCTAAACAATTCTGCATAGTCTTGAGGATTATTATATCTCAACTTATCGGTGGCAAGGTACTTTTTACCATAAAACGGCTTTAAACCTGAGGTATGGGTTAACAATTGATGTATGGTTACAGAATCTCTGACCCGTTTGTTTGGATACTCAGGAAGGTATTCTCCAACAGTTTTATTCAACGCTATTTTTTTTTGCTCAACCAGCTGCAATGCTGCAACCGAAGTAATCATTTTAGTAATAGATGCAATATCGAATTTTGTATTTAGATTATTTTTAGCATTGTACTCAATGCTTGCTAATCCATAGGCTCTTTTGTCGATAATGGAATCGTTATGTGCTATGAGTATCGTTCCTGAAAAATCTTTTAGATTGCCTAAATAGTTCTTTATTTCTTGTTCGTTTTTATCAGGCTTAATAATGTGTTTCTTTAGTATTTTAGAAATTTTATCAAGTACATCTCTTCGCAATATTCTTTTGTCTCTTTCTAAAATATATACAGAAACTGAAGCATCCAAACTTGGAAAGTACATTGCTACTGTACTCCAAAAACCACCATGTCCATAGGCATTTAATCCATGATAAGAATCTTGAGATAATCCTAAAAAATAGGAATATAATTCTGTTTCTTTAGTTCTTATTTCTGTAAAAATTGAATCACGAATCTGTGTATTTTTTATAATATCTCCATTAAAAAAATGGTATAGAAATTTTGACAAATCTGCTGTAGTTGTTGCGATTCCACCACCGCCATACAAATCCCACGAAATATCAATATCATGAGAATCCCAGTTGTATTTACCAAAATACTGATGCACTAATTCTTTTGTGTTTTTAGGTTTTGGTTCTAATGTAGGAAACCAAGTATGATTTAATTTTAATTCATCATATTTAAGTAATTCTCTCATTGCAGTATAAAATGGCTTCTTTGTTAGCCCTTCAATTATTTCGGATAGTAATAAATAATTGGCATCTGCATAATTAAATACAATTCTACCTTTTCTAATCGGGTTACCTTTATCTACTGTTAATTTTAATTGTTCATCACGAGTCCATCTATACTTTTTATGAGTATCTGTGAATTTTAAATAATCATCTACATTTTTATCGCTTATATAGTCTTCTATACCACTGGTATGTGATAATAAATTTGCCACTTTTATAGAGTCTAAATCATAACCATCATCCAAAAAAAGACGCTGTGTTTTTTTTGTCAATAGATTTTTAATTGGCTGATTTAGAAGTACTTTTTTTAATTCAACCAATCGTAATATGGTAGCAGCAACATAGGTTTTTATGGTACTTGCTATTAAGGCAGGTTGATTTGGTTCTATTTTCTTCTTTGTATTTTTATTAGAATAACCAACTGCACCACTCCAAGATATATGGTTTTTGGGAGATTCTACGTGAATCATTATCCCAATAGCTGTTGGATTAGCCTTATAGATAGAATCAATTGCTTCTTGAAATTTGCTTTCTATTGATTGTGAGTAGGAAAGATTAGCCGTAAAAATTAAAAGGCAAAAAAGTATTGCTGTTTTAATTTTATTATTCATGTGTATATTATTTATTTTATTAATACTAACCCATTTTGTGGTTACTTTTCTTGTTTCTTTAAACTTTTATTTTATCAAAGTATAAGTCTTTTATTCCATCAGTATTAATAGTAAATCCAATAATTTTGTTTTTGGTATTTCTAACAAATTTAATGCTGGAAAGTGTTAAAGTGTTACTTCTAAATATATCATTTTTTATTGAATAAAATTGAGTTGTTCCATTTCTTAAGTTTTGAGAGACAAGATTGCTATTTTCTAAAGCAAATGTATAAACTATATCTAACTCTTTGCTATAAAATGTTCCTGTATAATTATTCAATTTATCATTAGAGTACTCTTCCGGCTTATATTTATTATATAAAATTTTATCGCTATTGCCAATAATAATTGATATTGTTCTTTTTTCATTATTAAATTCTAAGATGATTTTATCATCACTATTTACCATGAATTGAAATTTATTTTTACCTAATGGCACTAACAATGTTTCTCTATTACTTTCAAGTCTTTTATAGCGTAAAGTATCATTCTTTACATAAATTTGCCTTGCTAATCCACTTTTTTTATCCCAATAGAATCCTTCATGTTTCTTAAGACTTTTGTTTGATATTTTTTTTAGTTTGATTTTACTAAAGTCAATTATAGCAGGTTCAGTAAACACATTTTCTAAAAATTTGTATGCTGTTTGCATGGCTGGTGATCCATTATATCTATTATTATTACCAATAACAAATGTGGTTAACTCTTCAGTGTAAAACCTAAAAATGTTACTTGCATAACCACCAATCAATCCATATTGCCACATTTTTTGGATACCTCTTTCTGAATGGTCAAAATACCTGCCATAGGTCATTGTTCCCCAAGAAGAATTAAACTTTTTTCCATTATCTAATGTAACATGTGTATCTAATTTATTGATCAACTGTTTTAAAACAGAAGGTTTTGTATAACTAAGATACCATTTCGCTAAATCTTCAGCTGAAGCAAATAAATTGGTTGCTCCTATAGTTAAATCGTTCACAGGGTTGTATTTTAGTTGTTCACCTACTTCATAAGAAATTGCAATATTTTCTAATAAATTCCTTTCATTATTAAAGGCTGTATTATTCATCTGTAATGGTTTAAATATATTTTCAGATGTATATTCTATAAATGATTTTTTAGAAGCGGTAGTAATAATTTCAGCGAATAAAATAATTTCTGTATCTGAGTTTAGATACGAAAAATCTGTTCCGGGAATATAATTTAATTGTTTTTGAGAACCGATTAATTTTAAAGCATCCAGTTGAGTGAATACATCACCAGATCTGTAGCCTGATAATTCTTTTATAATATTTAGATTATTTAATCCGCTTGAATGGTTTAACAGATGTTTTATTTTCAACGTATGCTTGTAATTTGGAAGCTTAGGAATGTACTTTCTTATATCGTCTTCAAAAGATATCTTACCCTCTTGTTCTAATAACAATATGGCTAAAATCGTAAACTGTTTTGCAAAATCATCTATTTGAAATTTTGTTTGGGGTGTAATTTTTATATTGTTTTGAACATCTGCATTTCCAAATCCTTTTAAATAAATTACTTTTCCATTAGATACAACTCCGGCAGCTACTCCCGGCTTGGTAGAATTTTCCCACTCTTTAAAAATTTCATCAAAGACTGCTGGATTTACTTTATCTTGTGCTTTGACGTTTGAGTAAAATATAAAAGAGGTTAAAATGAACAGTTTAATTACTATTTTTTTTTGTATCATTTTGTGTAGTTTTTAAATGTGAATGACTTATGAATTATTTTCCAAGAATTATTCACTTTCAGTAATAGTAAATAATCAGTGTATATCCTTTTTAAACCTGGCATATCGATTTCAATTTTCGCAGAAGCTGCATTTCCCTCAAAATCAATAGAAATTACTTTTCCAATTCTATTACTTTTTACACCTGACTTTACATTTTCAATGTATTTTTTTCCTGACCAAACTCTTATTGTATCTTTTGAAATAAAGTATAAATTAAAATCAGGATGAAAAGCTCTTTTTAGTCTTTCAGGTTGTCCGTTTGCAGTACCTTCAATATAGTCAAATAGCGTTTTGTTGATTTCTTCAATTTCAGTCTGGGCACTAACATTAGAAAACCCAAATAGAATAAAAACAGTAATGATTATCTTTTTCATCTATAATTATTAGTTATTTTGTTTTTGAAGTGTTTCAACAATTTTTTCAGCCACAGAAGCAGATGCTGTAGGATCTTGACCTGTAATAAGCCTACCATCTACTCTGTAATAATTATCCCACCCTTCTTTAGAATATGTGAAATTTCCACCACGTTCTTTAATAGTTTCTTCAATTGAAAATGGAAATTGCTTGTAGTATTGGGCTTCCTTATTTTCAAATATGTCAGGAAAACCATTTACCTGTTTTCCATTATAGAGATAGTTACCATCCTTGGTTTTTAAATTAACAATACCTGCTGTTCCATGACAAATTGCAGATACAATTCCGTTACTATTATAAATATCCATAGAAATTTCTTGGATCTTTTTATTTTCTGGTACACCAAACATAGCTGCTCCACCACCACTATAATACACCGCTTTATATGCTGAAGGATTTATATCTTCAGGCTTTTGGGTGTTTTTAAGTTTATTCATGAAGGTGAAATCATAAATATATCTTTTTTGTATAGAATCAGAAGTATTCAAATATCCTATAGGAATAGAACCTCCTTTTGGACTTACAAAATCTACATTGTAGTCAGCTTTTATTAGTACATCATAAGCCAACACAATTTCTGCAAAATGATTAGAGGTATTTATATCGGTATTACCATAAGTATGCTGATTTGAAGTAATAAATAGGATTTTATCTTGTTTTTCTGTTGAAGTTGTACACCTTGTTAAAAGAAATACAAATAATAATAGGTAAAACGATTTTTGCATAATGAGTTATTTTACTGCAATATGCAACCCTTCAATTTAGAACAGGTTTTTTATTATAAACTAGTAGTTCGGATTTATAAAATGAAACTAATCAACAAAAAGTATTTAGGTTTTACTGCTTTTGTATATTGCTGGTGTAGTGCCAGTTACTTTTTTAAAAGTTGTAAAAAAGGTAGATTTAGAATTAAAGCCACATTCGTACCCAATGGCTTCAATAGAATAATTATCATTTGAAATTAGTAACTGCTTTGCTTCTTCAATTCGATATTCATTTATATAGAATGAAAATGATTTCCCTAAATTATCATTCAAAAATTGAGATAACTCATGTGGCAGAATATTAATTTGTTTGGCAAGGTCAGATAGTTTTAAATTCGGATTTTTATATAACATTTTATCATTAATAATTGATAAATCTGCTAAAATTGATTTTGCATTTTCAGGTGTGATTTTTTTGTTCTCGTACTTAATTTTTTCTTCAAAGAATAATGTATTTTTATTTCGCTTAAATATCCATAATAAAACTAAAAGATAAAGCACAAACGAAAATGATAAAGCACCTACGATATATGATGTGTATGAAACGGTACTATATGCTAGCCAAATGACTGTTGTGCCTGTAAAAATACTCAATTGCCAAATTCCAATATCATTAAGTTTATCTTTTTTAGAAAATAGTTTTTTAAAAATACCTTTTAATTTAACACTTGTTAAGATGATGTAAATAAACCATTGAAAATAAATTATATTTACAATGTATCTTGACCATAATACTTTAAATGTCCAATATGGGTAAATTATTCCTAAAACTATAACTACAAGAAGAACAGGAATAATATGAATGACCCATTTATTAATTTTTTTTTGATTTTCTGCTATTAAAGATGATATATACAAATACAGATACGGTCCTATTAAAGCACAAGCCGAAAGACCAATTTGTATAAATATAACTGATAAGTGTGGACTAAAATAAAAGAAAACAGACTTAATAATCCTAATGCTTAAAACGAGCAATAATAAAGAAAGGAAATAATTTGAAAATCTCTTGTGCTTTGTTGAATAAGCAAAATAGATACTTAGTAAAAGTCCATTAAATGCTCCTAAAGCACTAAAAAAGAATAATAATTGATGTTCAAAGTTCATATGGTAATAATAAAAATTCGATGTTTTTGAATTATCAGTGATTTAAGGTTAGATGTCTGTTCTAATTGCAGGTAACAGAAGTCTGCGTAAAAACCTCAAATTTAACTTATTTTTTATTCATAACTCATTAATAATCAGATGTAATGTTTTTTATAAATTAGGTTAATGCACAGTCTGACGGTTAGGCTATGATTTCGTTGTGGAAAATGTCGGAGACTTTTCCGCTGTAAAAATTAGCCGTTTTAAAGTTAATGTTTATATTTTTTGTTCCAATGAAACAATGAATTATAGCCATTGTTGGGCATAGTTTTTAATTTATTGTTTTCATTAACCAATTCGTACCCTCAATTAATTCAATTACCTGTTCTTTTGTTGGATTGATATCTTTTTTATGTGTACAAATATTTCTTATGTCTCCCAGATAACTAATCTTTCTCCAATTAACGGTATCGTAAATTCCATTGCCTTTAAGTAACTCGTTTAAATCAGATATGGTAGGATTCTTTTTTCGAAATGTCAATTTATGATTCTTTGCGATTTTTTGGAGATGTCCTTCAATTATTACACCACAAATAGCTCCTGAAGCTCTTAAGTTTACTTTCATTACTTGTTTTGCTGAAGAAAGTTCATCCTCTTGTAATTCATATAATAAAGTTGTTTCTATATCAGTCAAAATACTATCAATTCGTGAAATTAATGAAACTAGAATTGTATATTGATTATACATACAAGTCAAAGCCTCATTTTCAGTGTCAAAGTCAGGAAGACGGTGAGATGAAGGGGCAACTGCTTTTATATAATCCTGTATTACGTATGTTCCATAACCCAATGATTTTCTTTTTGGGTCTATTTCATAAAAACTCTTGAATTCGGCATATCTGTCGATTGCTAGAACTTCTACTACTTTAAGAGCTTTAGAATACCATGATTGATAATTCATATGAAAAGAATATTTTTTGTCTTCACTCTTTCCTTGCAAAAACTCAATTATCGGTTGAGATTCGTCAATAAGATTATTAATCTCTTTTGCTATTTTAGATTTTATGCTCATATTCAAATTATGCCCAACGGTAGTATATAGTTAATATTAACTATATATCTCTTATATAAATAACTATTTTTATGTTGCAGGCTTATATTCTTTTTTATCTATTAATTATTGCTAAAATCTAAACAAACTACGTTGCCGGTTTATAACTTTTTTTATCTATAATGATTTTAGCAATAATTTCTCGTAAAATTTCAGAAGTGCCACCACCAATAGGTCCTAAACGACTATCACGTAATAATCGTGCCATAGGATAATCTTCCATATAACCATAACCACCTAACAATTGTAAACAATCATAAGCAACTTGATCCGCAACTTTAGTAGATACTAGCTTAGACATACTTGCTTCTTTTACCACATATTCACCATCATTCAAACGCTTTACAACAGTATAATTAAATATTTTACACATTTCTACTTCACTAGCCATTTCAGCTACTTTATGGCGTAAGGCTTGAAATTTGTCAATAGATTTACCAAAAGCTTGTCTTTCACTCATATATTGTAATACATAATCAATGGCATATTCTGATCTGGCATGTGCATTGATGCCCATTATAATACGTTCTAAAGCAAAATGCTGCATGATATATGGGAAACCTTTACCTTCTTCACCCATTAAGTTTTCTGCAGGTATTACAACATTGTCAAAAGCTATTTCGGCAGTATCAGAAGCACGCCAACCCAATTTATCGAGTTTGGTTGTTGAAATTCCGGGAGTATTGCTATCCATAATAAAGATACTCAACCCTTTATTTCCTAACTCAGGTTGTGTTTTGGCGGCAACTACCATATAATCTGCATAAACACCATTGGTAATAAATGTTTTTGAGCCGTTAATTACATAAGTGTCTCCTTTTTTTATAGCGGTAGTACGCATACCTGCAACATCTGAACCGCCAAAAGGTTCAGTAATACACAAGCAGCCTATTTTTTCACCTTCAACACTTGGCGTTAAATAGACTTTTTTTATGCGGTCATCACCTTCTTTATTTACATGTGTCATCGCTAAATAAGCATGTGCCCACATAGCTGCTGCAAAGCCACCTGAGTTTATTTTTTGTAATTCCTCTAAAAAGATAGTCGTATAAAAAAGGTCTAAATCTAATCCGCCATACTCTTCAGGCGTATTTAAGCCAAAATAGCCCATTTCTCCCATTTTTTTCCAGATAAAACGTTCTATAGTTCCTTCTTTTTCCCATTTTTCAATATGAGGCACCACTTCTTTCTGGAGAAATTCTTTAAAACTTTGTCTGAATGATTCGTGTTCTTCAGTGAAATATAATGTATTCATGTAGCATGTTTATTTAGCTTCCAAATATAAGGCTATTCTATCAAATTTTTCTAATGGAAATCCGTCAATTTTTTTCAGTTCTTCGAGTGATTGTAATTCGGCAACTTCATCCCTATAATTGAATATTTTTTTTGTCAATTCATAATCAATATATACAATAGAAAGTACTTCTTTAAATGTAGCAGTATTCACATTTATTTTTTTGAGCGTTGGTTTATTGATAATTGGAAATCTTTCTAAGACTTTATTTGCTACTTCTTTGTCTAAACCCCAAACTTCATAGAGTTGCTCATTGATAAAGAAACCACCTAATTTGTTTCTGTATTTTACAATACGTTGTGATAATTTTTCACCGATGCCCTTGACAGTTATTAGTTCTTCTGCTGTAGCGGAGTTTAGGTCTTTAATGGTAAAAAATTCTTCTCTGGCTTGAGGCGAGGTCTGAATGACATTGTGTTTTTGATTTTGTCTTTTATTAACTACCCAATCAGGAAACTTAAAATAAGGTTCTATGGTTTTT
Organism: uncultured Flavobacteriaceae bacterium; assembly: GCA_964463085.1. Classification (GTDB taxonomy): domain Bacteria; phylum Bacteroidota; class Bacteroidia; order Flavobacteriales; family Flavobacteriaceae; genus Aureibaculum. The sequence continues at coordinate 22,097 of CAYXAZ010000041.1, forward strand.
AAAAGGGAATCACTGATCTGAGTTACTTGCTGAAACTGCTTTGCAGAATTGATATATTTTCCATTAGCTCTATGTTGTAAGAGTCTGTCAATCTCTTCAGTAGACATGCCTATTTGATAACCTCTATAATCGCTTAGAAAACTCGGATTAAAAGGATAGATCTTAGGTTTCTTATTTTCTAAGGCTATTAGTTTTAGGGAATCTATTTCTTGCTGAAATTCTATAATTTCGTTTGAATTCAAATCGGTAGCATCCTCGTCAGAGCCCCCGATAACTATCGGGATAATAAAAAAATAAACTAACTGAAGAATTATGATCAATAATGCTAAAAACAAAATCCCATTTCGTTGGCTATTGTTATACCAGAAATGGGATTTAAAATTTTTCATTTTAATGGATTATATTATGCCTTCTTTGCTTTTATAGCATCTAAATATCTAGCCAATTGTTTTTTAACAACAGGGAATAAGAAGAACAAACCAACCATATTAGGGAATACCATGGCAAAGATCATTGCATCAGAGAAATCCCAAATTGATTTCATACTTGCTGCTGCACCAATAACCACAAACAACAAGAATAATAGCTTATAGGCTAAATCTGCTGCTTTTCCTCTACCAAATAAATATTTCCAAGATTGTAATCCGTAATATGACCAAGAGATCATTGTTGATACTGCAAATAAAACTACAGCAATAGTTAAAAACACGTTAGAATAAGGGATATATTGTGCGAAAGCTCTTGATGTGATACCCGCTCCTTCATATGACATTCCATCAATCATTACAGCTCCGCTTCCATCGCCTCCATATTCAAAAGCACCTCCAAAATTAAAGATAATAATTACCAAAGCAGTCATTGTACAAATAACAACTGTATCTATAAATGGTTCTAATAATGCAACCAATCCTTCAGAAGCTGAATACTTAGTTTTTACAGCTGAATGTGCAATAGAAGCTGAACCGGCACCGGCTTCATTAGAAAATGCTGCTCTTTTAAATCCTACCAATAAAACACCAATTACGCCTCCAACTCCAATTGCTTTAGGATTAAAAGCTTCACTTATAATTAAACTAAGGGCATCATCAATTAAAGTGAAATTACTTAAAATGATATATAAACAGGCTATTAAATACATTAAAGCCATAAAAGGCACTACTTTTTCAGTTACAGAAGCAATTCTTTTAATACCACCTATTATAATAATTCCAACTAAAACAGCCAAAACAAGACCGATAACTGCACCGGCACTTGTACTTTCTAATCCCATTAATTCTTTTAATACGATAGTTGCCTGATTTGATTGTGCAGCATTACCGCCACCAAAAGAGCCACCAATACAAAAAATAGCAAAAAAGACAGCAGCTATTTTCCCTAATATGGTAAATCCTCTTTCTTTTAATCCTTTACTAATATAATACATGGGTCCGCCATATATAGTACCATCTTCACCAACATCTCTATATTGTACACCTAAAGTACACTCAACAAATTTTGTTGACATTCCTAATAACCCACAAATGATCATCCAAAAAGTTGCTCCGGGTCCGCCCAATGCAATCGCCAAAGCTACACCTGCAATATTTCCATTACCAACGGTTCCTGAAACTGCTGTTGCCAATGCTTGAAAATGAGTTACTTCACCATCCCTACTTTCGTCCTCAATAGTATCTACTATATCTCCGTCTATTGCTAATGCCGGATCACCTACTTCATGATGGTCAATATCATCATACTTTCCTCTAACAATATTAATTGAAGTTCTAAAATACCTAAAGTTTGGGAATCCAAAATAAAGGGTAAAAAACAGGGCACTTCCTACTAATAAAATTAACACAAATGGAGCGCCCCATATTTCGAAAAAGATAATATTAGAAATTGTATCAGAGAAAGGCTTAAAGGCTTCATCAATTTGTTGATCTATTCCTTTTTCTTGTGCAAAAGTTATCAATGGAATTACTAAAAATAGTAATGAGAGAAGTTTTTTCTTCATAATAAATTGAGTTAGTTTTTAATTTCTAAGTTGCAATATCATAAAAAAAAGCAGTTATACCAAATGAATTTTAAAATGTTATGTATTAAACATATTATATCTTTGTTGCTAATCTTCTAAAAATTTAAAATAGCTATAACTTTATGGGAAAAAAAACATTAGTGTTAGGAGCATCCTTAAAACCGGATAGGTATTCAAATTTTGCAATTAGAAGGTTGGTTGAGAAAAATCATGATGTTGTGGCTGTGGGTTTAAGAGAAGGCGAAGTAGATGGTGTAAAAATAGAAATTGGAAAGCCTTATTTTAAAGAAGTTGATACAGTTACATTATACCTAAATCCAAAACGTCAAATAGCGTATTATGATTATATAATTTCGCTAAAACCTAAAAGAGTAATTTTTAATCCGGGTACCGAAAATATAAAATTTGTAGAATTGTTAAAGGAAAATAATATTGAAACAGAAGTAGCTTGTACTTTAGTATTACTGACAACAAATCAGTATTAGGCACTGTTAAGAAATAACTGATACATTTTTAGCTTGTTCTTTTGCCCTTTTACTACGTTAAAATCTTCAACTATAGCGATGCTATGCTTTGCCAATGCGCCAACTGGCTCGTTCGCTAAAAATGTCTGCAAGACATTTTCTTAACGCTCTGCCCTGCCTTGAAAAAGAATAAAATTACTTCGCTAATTCTGCACCATTTATTCCTTAACAGTGCCTTAGTTTTGATGGGCAATAATTAGTTCGCTCGACACTCTGCTGTCTATTTTAATAACCTTACCTTCTTTTGCTAAGATTACATTGTCAAAGACTGTTTCAGCTTCTTGTTTGAATAGGTCAAGATCATTATATCTACTAGAATAATGCCCTAAAATTAATTGACCGACATTCGCATTTTTAGCAATATTCCCGGCTTCTTCAGCTGTTGCGTGTTTTGTAGTTTTAGCCAGATCTTTTTTGTCATTTAAAAAAGTAGACTCATGATATAGTAGATCTACATTTTTAATTATAGGAATAATATCAGGTTTATAAGTAGTGTCACTACAATATGCATAACTTAATGACTTACGTGGATTAAAAGTCAAGGTATTATTTTTGATAATTTCACCTTTTTCTGTGGTAAAATCCTTCCCATTTCTGAGGTTTTGATAATCACAAATTTCAATTTCAGGATTTTCTTTTATAGCCTCAATGTTTAGTTTTCGTTCATCTATCTTTTCCTTAAATAAAAATCCATTCGTATAGACTCTATGATTTAATGGGATAGTGTGTACTTCAACTTTATCATCTTCAAAAATGAGTTCACTTTTTTTACTTTCTAATTCATGAAATACAATGTCATAACTCACCCAAGATTTTGAAAGTTTCAATTGTAAGTTTATAATTTCTTGAATGCCTTTTGGTCCATATATATGGAGTTCTTTAGTTCTCTTTAATAAACCAAAAGTAGAGATCAAACCAATTAAACCAAAAAAGTGATCTCCATGTAAATGTGAAATAAAAACATGACTAATGGCAGAAAATTTAATTTTATACTTTCTGAGTTGAACTTGAGTACCTTCACCACAATCAATTAAAAAATGCCTGTTATTTATTTCTAAAAACTGTGATGTTGGATGCGCAAATGTTCTTGGTGTAGCAGAATGACAACCTAATATGGTTAAGCTAATGCTCATTTGACAACAATACGTTTAGAAATAATTTCAGTGTTTGTTTTAATCGAATAAATATAAATTCCTGAACTCAGTTTATCTCTGTAGAACGAAATTGTATTTAAGCCAACCTTAGTATTGTATTTTTTATGATACACTGTATTACCAATTAAATCTTTAACCGAAAATTCTATTTCATAAATAGTATCAGTATAAAATTTAATTTTAGTGGTTACACTAAAAGGATTGGGTGAGGCGACAATATTTCTTATGACCATTGTCGAATCTTTCACAATAGCATCACTTTCTTGCTGTTGTGAAAAAACAGCTGAAGAGATTGTAACCAAAAAAATAAATAAGAGTAGTTTTTTTACCATATAGTATATTTGTATTAGAATCCTAAATCTCTTTCAATATTCTCCATTTCAATAATATCATGTGCTTCTACTAATGTAGGAACTATAATAATTTCATCAGGAATATCATCGATATCAATTCCATCAATAACTATTACAAAAGACATGCCATTATTTCTATGACCTTTAGAATATTGTAAAAATAATAAGATATTTTGTTTTTCTTCCCCTTTATTGTCAGAAAATTCAATAATTATATTATTGTTTGCAAAGGTAGTATAATTTTCTGAGAAATCTTTAAAAAATAATTCAATCGATTTTCCATCATTTTTAAAGATAGTTGCTATGTCGGTTTTTTCTATAATCATTTAAGGGGGCTTCTATTAATTCATTCGCATCAAAATTTCAAGAGCTTTTCTTAGACGAATTAAAATTTTAAAGCACTATCGAGATAATGCAAACAAATTTTATGAAGTATAAGGAAAGCTCTTGAAACCTTTCAGGAACAAAGATAACAAACAATCTGCTTTGGTAATTTTTTATTTAATAAACTAAGCTATTAAACAAAAAATATACCTCGCATATCATTTATTCTATTTGTTTTTTGAAAGAAATGAATTAATAGAAGCCCCCTTATAATAAACCTATTGTTTGATTTGTTGTGCTAATAAATAAATAACAGCCATTCTAATGGCGACTCCGTTTTCAACCTGATTTAAAATAATAGATTGATTAGAGTCAGCTACATCACTTGTTATTTCTACGCCTCTGTTTATAGGTCCCGGATGCATGATCACAATTTCCTTGCCAAGTGAGTCTAATAACTTTTTATTGATACCAAAAAGCTGTGTATATTCTCTTATTGACGGAAAATATTTAATGTCCATTCGCTCATGTTGAACTCTTAATACATTGGCAACATCACACCATTCTAATGCTTTTTTAAGATTGGTTTCCACTTCGACACCTAAGCTTGAAATGTATTTTGGGATGAGTGTTGTTGGTCCGCAAACTTTTACTTCTGCACCTTGCAACTTCAAAGCAAAGATATTTGATAGCGCTACTCTTGAGTGTAAAATATCACCAACAATAACTACTTTTTTACCTTTAACAGTACCAAGTTTTTCTTTAATTGAATAAGAATCTAATAGTGCTTGTGTGGGATGTTCGTGTGCACCATCACCGGCATTGATAATTTTAGCATCTACGTGTTTTGATAAAAAAGCACCTGCACCAACACTAGGATGCCTCATCACAACAATATCAACTTTCATTGAGAGGATATTATTGACGGTATCTATTAATGTTTCTCCTTTTTTTACTGAAGATTGGCTAGCCGAAAAATTAATAATATCTGCAGAAAGTCTTTTTTCAGCCAATTCAAAAGAAAGTTTTGTTCGGGTACTATTTTCGAAAAATAAATTGGCAATAGTAATATCTCTTAATGAAGGCACTTTTTTGATGGGTCTGTTAATTACCTCTTTAAAGTGATTTGCAGTTTCAAAAATAAGGTTGATATCTTCTTTTGTAAGATATTTTATTCCTAATAAATGTGCTACACTTAATTGCTTCATTTTAATTATCGCTTATAATGTATACGGCATCTTTTTTATCATTCTCTTGCCATGATACAGCTACTTTTTCAGAGTTGATAACATCAACCTGTCTTCCTTTATAATCAGGTTGAATGGGTAGATGTCTGCTAAAACGTCTATCTATCAATACTAAAAGTTCAATTGATTCTGGTCTTCCAAAAGATTGAATGGCAGTTAAAGCAGCCCTGATACTTCTCCCGGAATAGAGTACATCATCAATAAAAACCACCTTTTTATCTTCAACTATAAAATCAATATCAGTATCACTCGCTTCTAAAGGCTCTTCACGTCTTCTAAAATCATCGCGGTAAAAAGTAATATCTAATTGTCCCAACTTTATATTAGAAATGTCATAATCTTTTTGTAGAATTTGTATCAATCTATTGGCGAGAAAAATACCTCTTGGTTGTAAGCCAATTAGTACAGTATTTGAGAAATCGGTGTGATTTTCAATCAGTTGACATGCCAAACGATGAAGAATAATATGGATGTCTTTTGCGTTAAGTAACGTCTTTTTTGCCATAGAGCAACCAAACCTTGTTTGGAATACAAAATTACATTTTTTTTTGATATTTAAATGGTTTAGAACATGTTAATTAAATTGTTAACAACATTCTGTTAGTTTTTTCAATCAAAATAGTAGTTAGACTACTTTTATTTCAGCAAGAAAACCTAAATTTTATGAATCTATTTCCAGCTGATGACAACGATTTGCCGTTCTCAAAGTTTGAGTCGATGTTGAAAACGAATAGTGTTTATTTTTTCGATTCTGCTGAATTCGAAGAGATTATTCTACACTATATGAACATTGGTAAAATGTCTTTGGCAAAAAGAGCACTAGAATTAGGTATAAAACAACACCCTACATCTGTATCATTAAAATTAGCAAATGTTGAAGTGATGTTGTATGAAGATAAACTAGAAAAGGCTGAACAATTACTGAAAGAGTTAGAAGAAATAGAACCTTTAAACGATCAGGTTCATTTGCATAAAGCGACTTTATTATCTAAAAAAGAATTACATAAAGAAGCAATTGATGCTTTAAATATCGCTTTATTATATACCGATGATGAAGTAGATGTACGCTCATTGATTGGTATGGAATATTTGTATTTAGAAGAATTTGATACCGCTCGTTTAAATTTTGCAAAGTGCTTAGAAGTTGAATTTGAAGATTATTCATCTTTATACAATGTAATCTATTGTTTTGATATGCAAGAACAGCATCATGAAGCAGTAGATTATTTATTAGAGTATATCAATAAAGATCCGTATAGTGAAATTGCTTGGCATCAATTAGGTAGACAGTATTATATCATAGAAAATTTTGAAGAAGCTTTAAAAGCTTTTGACTATTCTATTTTAATTGATGAGTATTTTATAGGTGCTTATCTTGAAAAAGCTAAAACGCTGGAAGAGTTAGGAAAATATGAAAAGGCTATTGAAAATTATTTAATTACGTTAGATCTAGATGACGGAACGGCTTTTTCTTATTTAAGAATTGGTAAGTGTTATAAAAAATTAGGGAATAAAAAAGAAGCATTAAAGTATTTTAATCAAACAGTTAAAGAAGATCCGCTATTAGATAAAGGGTGGTTGGCATTAACTGATTTATATATAAAAGATAAAAATTATCAAAAAGCATTATATTTTATCAATAAAGCGATACTGATTGACGAAAAAAATTCGGTTTATTGGGTTAAATATGCCAATATTAACTTAAAACTAAGCCTTTTTGAAGAGGCATCTAAAGGTTTTCAAAAATGCTTAGATTTAGGGAATTATACCCTAGATGTTTTTATAGCTTTAACCGATATTTTACAATTTTTGGGCGATTTTAATGATGCTATTCAAGTATTATTAAAGGGAAAAGAATTATATAAAGATTTTGCCGAAATAGAGTATCGTTTAGGAGGTCTGTATTTTTTAACACAACAAGAGACGATTGGTTTTAAATTGTTAAAAAGCGCTGTTGAAATTGATTATGATTACCATACTACTTTTAAAGAATTGTATCCTTCAGTTTTTGAATTACAAAATGTAAAAAAACTATTTCTTAGTAGTTAATATAACCACCAATTCTAAGACCTTCAAACCTGAGTTTGCCTAAGATTTAATTTACAGAATCCTAAGAAGAGGTGAGATTTGAAGTGTAAAATTAAAAGAAATATCTAGATATTTTAATAATTTTACCCAAAAAGATTGCCTTTTCTT
>CAYXAZ010000042.1:0-29283 GCA_964463085.1 uncultured Flavobacteriaceae bacterium
TAGAACGTGTAGAAATTATGCAAGACCTCCGTAAAGGATTGTTTGATGTATTGATTGGCGTCAATTTATTACGCGAAGGTTTAGATCTACCCGAAGTCTCCTTAGTGGCTATTTTAGATGCCGATAAAGAAGGCTTTTTACGCAGTCACCGTTCATTAACACAAACCATCGGTAGAGCAGCGCGAAATATCAACGGGAAAGCCATTATGTATGCCGATAAGATTACCCGAAGTATGCAATTGACCATTGATGAGACCAATAGAAGGCGTGAAAAACAAATTGAGTATAATGCGGAACACAATATTACCCCAAAGCAGATCCAAAAGAGTATTGATAGTAGCTTGACCAAAAATAATATCTCATCGTTTCATTATGATGCCGCTGCCAATTTAGCTGCCGAACAGGACTTAGAATACTTACCAAAACCGGAAATTGAAAAGCGTATTCGTGAAAATCAAAAACTAATGGAACAAGCTGCCAAAGCGCTAGATTTTATTGCTGCTGCTCAACTACGAGATCAGATAAAGCTACTCAAAGAACAGCTATAATTACTGATTTTAATTTAGTTTGTTTCTTAACCTAAATTTAGCTAACTTCGTTTACTTGTGCTGTCCCGAAAGCTTTCGGGATCGTTTCAGTATCAGTGGATATAGCTCATTAAAATGCAACCATATCCTTACGTTATAGCCAATTAAAACTTACCCATCACCTAACTAACCTACATAAGTTACAAACACTACTAATAAATGAATATCAATCATCAAATTTTATTTTTCTTTAGTGCATTAGGTGTTTTTAATGGATTAGTTATTAGTATTTATTTCTTTTTCTTTAAAAAACCAAAAAGTGTTTCAAATTACTTTTTTGCATTTCTATTACTTATGCTTGTTATGCGAGTTGGCAAATCTATTTTCTTTTATTTCAACCCTAATTTATCTAAAAATATCTTACAGACTGGTTTAACAGCCTGTCTATTTATTGGGCCTTCACTATATTTTTATTTGAAATCCCTTATAAATCCAAAGAGAAATAATTATAAAAATTGGAAATTTCATTTTGTAGTATTATTTTCTCTTGCAATAATTATAGGTTACCTATACCCATATAAAGAGTTTTCGGATTTATGGAATTCTGTAGTCATTAAAACTATTTATTGGATTTGGTTCTTTTATGTTATTTTATCTGGACTTTTGATAAAGGAAACAATAAGAAATTTGTTTAACAAAAAATACAAAATAAATCCTTTAGAGTTTTGGTTACTTAGTGTTTATTTTGGAAATCTAATAATATGGATTGCATACAATACAGTAAAATATACTTCGTATATTGTTGGAGCCTTAACTTTTACTTTTATTTTATATCTACTTTTCTTATTAATACATTACAAAAAAAGAAAAGAAGCAATTTTTAGTACAACTGAAAAGTATTTGGATAAAAAAATTAGTCCATCTAAAATCGAAACATTATCAAATCAACTTAAAAAAATAATGTTAGATGAAAAACCATATAAAAATTCAAATATAAAATTAAGTGACATTGCCCAAAAATTAAATGTTTCTTCACATCTTTTTTCACAATTATTAAATGATAATTTAGATAAAAATTTTGCTAAATTTATTAGCGAATATCGTATTAATGAAGCAAAAGAACTATTGTCAAAAAATGATAAATTCACGCTTGAAGCCATAGGTTTTGAAGCAGGGTTTAGTTCAAAATCTACTTTTTACGCTATGTTTAAAAAAATGGTTGGTATTACACCTGCACAATACAAGGCTACATTCAAAGTGTGAAAAACTGAGCAGACATCAGTATTAACAATATTATTTAGATTTTTCAAAATATAAGATTTATCCAATTTTATAAATCTGGACATATCAATTATAAATAATCAATATCGTTTTTTATAATTTTAGGTTATTTGTATCAAATCAAAAATAATACAATTAATCAAAATAATTAATAATACTAATAATAACAAAAATGAAAAAAGTAATTCTATTAACAATTGGAATATTTTATGGGTTTATTCTATCTGCTCAAGAAACAGGAAATGATAGTTATACTATTCAACGTCTAATAATAAAAAACACGAAAGGTGAAATATTATTAGAAAAACACGAAAATGGCTGGATGACACCAGCGTTAAGACATAATTCAAAAGTATCTATAAATGAAGGTTTACATAATTTAGCATCTGAATTTGGATTAAAAGTTTCAGTTCCAAAATTATCAGGAATTTTTATGTTTATCTCTGAATATAACCCAAAATCATCATTTAGACAACATTATACTTGTAATCTCATAGAAGGCGAGATGAAAATACCCGAAGGAAAATTAAATGCTCAATGGTTTCCAGAACATAAAGCAATTGAAATAATGTCATTACCTGACACCAAGATAATATTTGCAGTTGGAGATATGACTAAACAAGTTCTTGATTTTCCAGAAATTATTTGGAGTGGGACTTTTTTACTGTGGAAAGAAGAAGGAAAAACAAAGTATAGATTGATTGAAAATTTTTATCCTTTAACTGAATAAAAAAAGGCTATAACACCTACCTTCGTAACAAACTAACCTTTTATGAAGCTCCTTAAAAGAATTGCCTTATTTGTTTTGTTATTAGTTCTTGCTTTTGTTGCCAATGTTTTATTAACTACCGGTTATTTTAGAACCATAGAAAATAAATTTGAAGGAGGAATACTAAAAAAAGTAAAAATTTCAGGTGCAGAAGATATTACAATTAGTCAAATAGATAGTTTTGCAATAATTTCTGCAACAACTAGAAAATCTATCCCCAGAACCCAAGATGAAGCAGGTGGTTTGTATTATTTAGATCTAAAAAATCAAGAGTACACCCCAATACACCTCACAGCAAATTTTGAAACACCCTTTGCGCCACATGGTATTTCTATGTTCAAAACAGATAATACTTATACTATAGCAGTTGTCAATCATACGCTAACAGGACATACTATTGAGGTTTTTAAATTAAATGGTAAAAATTTAGTTCACCAAAAAACATTGACACATCCTTCTATTATAAGCCCCAATGATATTGTATTGATAGACGAAAATCGTTTTTATTTTACCAACAACCATAAATATCCCAAAGGTTTTGGCAGATTGTTAGAAGATTATGGTGGTTTGGCTGTTTCAAATATTATCTATTTTGATGGCGAAAATTATACTGAAGTTGCCAATGGTATTGCCTTTGCCAATGGCATTAATTTTGATGCTAAACGTAAATTTTTATATGTGGCATCACCACGTAAATTTTTGGTAAAAGTGTATGAAAGAAATAATGATGGCATTTTAAATTTTATTGAAGATATTGATTGTGGTACCGGAGTTGACAATATAGAATTCGATACTGAAGGTAATTTATGGATAGGCGCTCATCCTAACCTCTTACGTTTTGCTGCTTATGCCAAAGGTAAAAAAGAAACTGCCCCTTCAGAAATTATTAAAATTGACTACCGTTCAAAAGGTGATTATAGTATTGAACAAATTTATATTGAAGATGGTAGTACTATGTCCGGTTCCTCCGTTGCTGCTCCTTTCGGAAACATTATATTAACCGGTAATGTTATGGATGATGTCTTTTTAGTTTTGAAAAGAACATCAGATTGATTTTATAATTTAGTTTTATAAAAAACCACCCCGTCTTTTTGCTAGGGCAAAAATCCACCCCTCCTTGATCTCGATAGCTATCGGGAGAAGGGGAGTTAACATATAGGTTTAAAGAAAGAGTAGAAAATATACTTTGCAGTCCCGAACATTCGGGATCAAAACTCCTTCCCTGAAAAGGGAAGAGCCAAAAGAACATCATCACCAGCTAAGCAGGTGATTTTCAAGATAAAATAAAAAAACCTACAAGATCCAGTAGACCTTGCAGGTGATGTTTTAAACGAATGTCCCCTTGAGCGTCCCGAGTACTCGGGAAAAGGTTCTTACTTTTGGTAAGTTATAGTTTTCGACTCCACTCAAACTGACATGAAATATCACTTTTCAGAAAGCCTGTTTATTTTGCAACACTTAGTTCTATTTTCTCAACTTCCTTCTAATAACAAAAAATAACAAAACACCAATCAATATCAAAGGCCAGATATAAATAACACCCAATACAATACTTTCTATCAATTTCCATCCAAAAGAGAAACCTTCTTTGATTTTAGAAAAGAATGTTCTGGTATAACTTTCAGGTGTTTCTTTATAATCAACCGTTTCATATAGATCTACTTGTATCGTACTATAAGATACTTTGTTGGTCAAATAGTTCAACCGTCCTTGTGTTGCCTCTATTTCTTCTTGTATCACACGCAATCTTTCTTCTGTTGCCAGGATGTCTTTAACCGTTTTCGCACGTTGACGCAAAATAGTTTCATAACGTTGTTTTACTTCCAATTTTGTCTTTAATCGTGATTTCAGATCAATATATTCTTCCGTTACATCTTGTGTAGTAATATTTTCATAATCAACAAATTCAGCAACCTGTACCAGAGAATCCATCAACACATCAAAGTGCTGTTCAGGTACTTTAATGGTAAATCTATTTTCTATTTGATATACTGTATTTTGAAAACGTTGGTCAGATATATAACCATTAAACTGCTGTACCATTTTATTAATTTGACCGGTAGCATTTTTAACCTTGTTTACTTTATACCTAACATGAGCTGACTTAATTATTTTTAACTTTTGCGGAATTTTATTTTTTACAGTAGTAGATTCTAATACAGTAGTTTTAGTGTCTTCTACCGCTCCATACGATTCAGAAACCTCAACACCATCAATAGATACATTTTCCTTATACTTCTTTTGACTACAGGATAGCAATAGTCCAACTAAAAGTAGTACAGTTAAAATTTTAACTTGTGAATTTAATTTGTTTGTTCTCATAATTTTCTATTTTTAAGAATTAATTTTGAGCAAACTTATGCAGGAAGCTTATGTTTGCTTTGAAAAATACTTGTAAAGAATTTGTAAATCATTTTACAAAATACAAGTTATTGATTTTAAACACTATATATCAATTTGAAACCTGAAAATAAATATTATTTCACCCTTTTAAAACAACAAATATCTCGCGTTTTTTTAGAGAATAATAGTGCTTCAACAACTATCGAAGATTGGAAAGGTGTAGACATTACAGCATTTCAAGAAGATCTATTCAATAAAGTAAAAGCAACAATTAGTGAAAAATGGTTTTATACCTATATAAAAAATGAACCTCAAAAGCTACCACGAATAGATATACTAAACATACTTAGTAAATATGTAGGTTTTGATAATTGGACAGCTTTTAAAAATACACATAGCAAATCATTTAACACTTCTAAAAGGTCAACAATAAAAAATTATACATTGTTACTCCTTTTAGTTCCCATTATTGCAATACTGGTTTATTTTGGAGATACTAAAAATCAATTTGAATTTTGTTTTATAGACGAAGATAAAAACGAGATCATAAGCACCGTATTGGATATAAAGTTACTGCAAAAGTTTGAATCGCCTATTTACATAAAAACGGACAGTTTAGGGTGTTTTGTTTATAAAACAAAAGAGAAACTGCTAAAATTTGTGGTACAATCTCCATTTTATAAAACGGACACTATCATACGATCTATTGATGCTAATAGCAATGCGACCATTAAATTACAAACAGATGATTATGCATTGATGCTACATTATTATTCAAACGGAAATGTAAAAGATTGGAAAAAGCGAAAACAACAATTAAAAAAATTAATAGCTGATGATGCGCAAATCTATCAGGTATTTAGCCAAAATATTGGTGTTGAGATCTATTCTAAAGATGAATTTATAAGTAAATTAACCATCCCAACAAGTAGTTTAAAGAATATTAAAATATTAGATAAGACCTCTAAAAACGGAAAAATTGTAAAACTTAAATTTATGATACAATGAAAAGATTCTTGTACATATATGTTGCTTTTTTTATGATGTCATGTGCTAATGAACGTAAAAATGAAACACCTATAGAAGGCGTTAACATGAAAAAAACTGAAACTATGCTTGAAAGTACTGCTTTTGAAGATGCAAAAGAAGCCTTTACTTTTCAACATTTAACCGAGCAAAAACTACAAGATTATTTTGACCTATTGGTATTGCAACAACAACATCCTGAATTTATAGATGATATTAGAGCGCAACTTCATGAGCTTTCAGAAGACAGTATAATTATTTCTTATTTTCCACAGAAAGTTGATATCAAAAACATACAGCAAATAGGCGAAACTCCAATAATATCTGATTCTGTTCAGAGAATAGAGCTCCACTTTGATATCATTACTAATAATAGTGTAAAAAAGGATTCTATCACAGCTATTATTAAGACTAAAACAATTACTTTAGATAATGAAGAATTGACCTCCACTAAAGTTGTATTCACAAAAGAGAAAATGTCTAATTAATGAAAACCGCTACCGTCAGTCAACTTAAAAAAGAACTCAGTCATCAATCAAAAGAGGAACTATTAGAGCTCTGTTTACGTTTATCAAAATTTAAAAAAGAGAATAAAGAGTTATTGACCTATCTCATTTATGAAGCAGACAACGAAGCTGGTTATATTGAAAGTGTAAAAACAGAAATTGATACACAATTTGAATTGATAAATACAAGCAGTTATTTTTATATTAAAAAGAGCATTCGTAAAATATTACGAATGACCAAAAAGTTTATTCGCTATTCTAAAAACAAAGAAACAGAGGCAGAATTACTCCTTCATTTTTGCAGGGTACTTAAAGAAATGAAGCCATCAATGTCCAGAAATGTCTCACTTCAAAATATCTTTAATCGTCAAATACTATTGATTAAAAAAACAGTGAATACCTTGCATGAAGATCTACAATATGATTATGAATTAGAATTAAATGAAATAAGCCAATAGTAATGTTATTAAAAAACGAATTAACTGAAATAGCCCAATTAATTGATCAAGGCGATAAGAAAAATAGTAATATTTCTGAAAAAGGCATTTTTTGGCATTTAGACCATTCACTGATCATAATAATCAATGTATCTAAAATGCTTAAAAAATCCGACCCATTAGATTATAGATCGAGTTTTAATTTTAAAAGAACCCTTATATTTACTTTAAATTTTATTCCAAGAGGTAAAGGAAAGGCACCAAAAGCAGTTCATCCAACAGATGATATTACAAAAGAAGAATTGCTCAAACAGTTTGAAGAAGCTAAACAACAAATAAATAGTATCGAGCATCTTCCTGCTAAAAGTAATTTTATACATCCTCTTTTTGGAATGCTAAATTTAAAGCAAACCATGAAATTTTTAAAAATCCATACCAATCATCATTTAAAAATCTGTAGAGATATTTAGACTATGAAACCACAAAATATCATTATTCCATTCATTATTATTTTACTTGTAAGTTGTCAAACTAAGAAAAAAGAAGTTATACAAGAAAATAAGGCGCATTCGTTTTATGTAGGCACTTATACGAGTGGAGAGAGCCAAGGTATTTATAAATATACATTACAAACAGATGGTACTTTACAGCTTATCGGTTTGGCAGCTACGGCTGATAATCCGTCTTTTTTAACAAAGAGTATAGATGGTGAATTTTTACTTGCTGTAAACGAAATTAGCAATAAAGATATGGTTGGTACTATTGAATCTTATTTAATTCAAGGGGATAGCCTAAGACTAATCAACCGCAGTTCTTCTGGTGGTGCGCATCCTTGTTTTGTTTCTGTTAACGAAGCTGGTTATGTTTTGACCGCCAATTATATCGGTGGCAATATAGGTTTGTTAAAACTAAATGCAAAAGGTGAATTGTCAGATTTATTGGATGTACAACAACATACAGGCAAAGGTGTAACAGAACGGCAAGACGGACCGCATGCACATTCAGCTTGGTTTGCTCCAGATAATACAATTATTTCAGTTGATCTAGGTACTAACGGACTTTGGTTTTCGCAAATAGATACCTCAGCGCAAAAATTAACACCTTCAAATCAACAACCTTTACAAATGGCATTGGGTGACGGACCGCGACATTTGGCCTTTCATCCCAATAAAAAATGGATCTATGTCTTAAATGAACTCAGCAGCATTGTAACAATAGTACAGAAAAACAGAACAGGTCAGTATGAAAAAGGAGCTTCGATTTCAATGTTGCCAGATGATTTTGAAGATTCAAATACCGGTGCTGATATTCATATTTCTTCTGATGGTAAATTTTTATATGCTTCCAATCGAGGACATAACAGTATTGTTATTTATCAGATAAACGAGCTAGGTGGCTCTTTAACTTTAATGGCACATGAATCTACCAAAGGAGATGCACCGCGAAATTTTTCATTATCGCCAGATGAAAATTACCTGTTGGTAGCTAATCAATTAACTAATAATATCATCTCCTTTAAACGAGATAAAACAACTGGGTTATTACAATTTGTAGATGAAATAAAAGTGTCGGCACCTGTTTGTATTTTGTTTTGAACCGAATTATTTAAAAATTAAACAATGAAAATACTCATTCCACTACCCAATAAAGATTTTGATCTGACAGAAGTCTCTGTTCCTTGGAAATTATTCAAAGACAAAGGTTATGAGGTTATTTTTGCAACAGAAAACGGACAAAAAGGTGAGGTTGATCCTAAATTGATAACAGGTGTTATTTTCGGTCAGTTAAAGGCAAAGCCCGAAGCTATTAAGTTTTTTAGGAAGTTAGAAAAGGATACTGCTTTTTTAAATCCGATACACTATTCAGAAATTGAAATATCTGAATATGATCTATTACATTTACCCGGAGGACATGCAAAGGGAATGCGGCAATATTTAGAAAGTACAATTTTACAACAAAAAGTATTAGAGTTTTATCAAGCAAAGAAAATCATAGGTTCTATCTGTCATGGTTGTATTGTAATGACAAGAACCATAGACCCAAGCACTCAAAAAAGTATCATTCACAATAAGAATATCACCGGTTTGATAAAAAGACTAGAAAAGCTTGCTTATTATATCACCTCATGGAAAATGGGAGATTATTATAGAACCTATCCGGAATATGTCGAAGATGAAGTTTCTAGAAATCTCAATGATAAAAGTCAATTTAAAAGAGGTAGTTTGAATCCGTATAAACCATTTGTCTGTATTGATGAAAATATAATCACTGCCAGGTGGCCTGAAGACGTGTACTTATATGGGGAAACACTTATTAAAAAGTTAGAAGAACCTAAGGATTAAATGGGAGAAACGAAATTAACAAGAATCAATAAATACCTAAGTGAAGTTGGTTATTGCTCTCGAAGAGCAGCAGACAAACTGATCGATCAAGGTCGTGTTACTATCAATGGTATTGTTCCCGAAATGGGAACAAAAATTGCACCCAAAGATGAAGTACGAGTTGATGATGAATTGATCTCTACACCCACTGAAAAATCAGTTTATATTGCTTTTAACAAACCTGTCGGAATCGTTTGTACGACCGATACCAAAGTTGAAAAAGATAATATTATCGATTATATCAATTATCCTTCACGGATTTTTCCAATTGGACGTTTAGATAAACCCAGTGAAGGTTTGATATTTTTAACGAATGATGGTGATATTGTCAATAAGATATTACGTGCGAGGAACAATCATGAAAAGGAATATATAGTTACAGTAAACCATCCCATCACTAAAAAATTCATTCAAAAAATGAGTAATGGAGTTTCTATTTTAGATACTATTACACGTAAATGTTATGTTGAGCAACTAAGTAAAAATCAATTTAAAATTATTTTAACACAAGGCTTGAACAGACAAATTCGTAGAATGTGTGAACATTTAGATTATAGAGTTCTAAAATTAAAACGTGTCAGAATTATGAATATCCCTCTTGATACTCCTGTTGGTAAATGGAGGCATTTAACCGATAAAGAACTAAAAGAGATCAATCGATTGGTTTCTGTATCATCAAAGACGCATGATAGTTCAAAATAAACTACTAAATTATATTAATATTTTTAGTTAGCTTGTCATTCCTGCGCAGGCAGGAATCCATTGGAGGTTTATTCTGTACCGAATTCTCAAGATCTGAATAATACTTTATATTTAATTTTAACCCTTCCGCTCACGCTAAAGCGTAACCACCTTCCCTTACCAAGGGAAGGAGTTTTGATTCTGACTGACCTCAAACCTATAAAAATAAACACCAAATTAAGATATAAATCCAAAAAAAAATCCTGCCTTTCGGCAGGATTTTACACTTTTCCTTCTCCTATATATTTTGAAAGTTAATTTCCTTTTTTAAAGTCAGCTAAAAATTTAGCCAATCCAATATCAGTTAATGGGTGATTTAACAATCCGTCAATTGCTTTTAGTGGACCTGTCATTACATCAGCGCCTATTTTAGCACAATCCATTATATGCATGGTATGTCGTATAGATGCTGCAAGTATCTGAGTTTTAAATCCGTAATTATCATAAATTAATCTGATCTCAGATATCAATCCTAATCCGTCAGTAGAAACATCATCTAATCGTCCAATAAAAGGAGACATGTAGGTAGCTCCTGCTTTAGCAGCAATCAATGCTTGCCCGGCAGAAAACACCAGTGTAACATTTGTTTTAATGCCTTTATCAGAAAAATATTTACAAGCTTTAACGCCGTCTTTTATCATAGGTAATTTCACCACAATTTGCGGATTCAAAGCAGCCAACTCTTCACCTTCTCTAACCATTCCTTCAAAATCGGTTGCAATTACCTCAGCACTTACATCGCCATCTACAATCTCACAAATAGCTTTATAATGGTTCATTATATTCTCTTTGCCTGTAATACCTTCTTTAGCCATTAGTGATGGATTGGTAGTTACGCCATCTAAAACACCTAGCTCTTGCGCTTCTCTAATTTGGTCTAAGTTTGCTGTATCTATAAAAAATTTCATCTATCTCTAATTGTTTTGACAAATATAAAGTTTCCTAAAAATGTAGGTAAGAAGATAACGTGTAATTTATTAACATGTTATACATTTTTGATATTTTATCCTGCTTCATCCCTAAATTTATACGTTTTTAGACTATTGAAAACTATCAATTAAAAAACTATCAATAGCATCAGACATTAGGGTGTTTGAAGTGTCGCCAATTAAATTATTTATATCAGCATGTGTATAGCTATTGGCATCTATTTTTGTGGTAGTCACATTTTTAGTTTCAACTTTTAGTATAAAATCATTCAAAATGTCCTTGCGTATTTGTTCACCTCTTTCTGTAAACAACCAATGCGCTGTAATATTAGGTGAATTATCTATTTGAAAATACGGGGATGCATCTTCTTGTACAGTTTCATCATCACTAAAAGCGTTTATATATGGATCATTTTCTGCCAATAAATTGATAGCCTTAATTACATCATAAGCTTGAGTATCAAACGAACCAATACCTTTAATATGGTCAGTATTAATATTTCTACTCGAAAGCAATGCTTGATTTGTACCCATAAGTGCTACTAAATGGGCTCCGGCAGAATGCCCTAAAACTGCAATATTGGTTCTATCACCTCCATATAACTCAATATTCTTATAAACCCACTGAATTGCATCAGCAACATCGATAATATGATCAGGATGTTTTATTCTGCTGTTATTAGTTAATTCAAAAGGAAATGGTGACAATCTATAATTAACACTTACAAAAACATAGTCTAAACTTCTAAAAAAAGGAATTTTTTTATTCATTTTATTGAGTTTATCTCCTATTGCCCATCCACCACCGTGTACCCAAATAACAACAGGTCGCAAGGTTTTAGAATCAGGTAATGTATACACATCTAAACTTGTTAAGTTTTCGTCTATACCGGTTATTGATTTATATACAACAGTAGTATCTGTTAAAAATGTCACAGGCTCAACACTATTCTCATCTGAATTACTACATGCAAAACTGAGTAT
Organism: uncultured Flavobacteriaceae bacterium; assembly: GCA_964463085.1. Taxonomy (GTDB): domain Bacteria; phylum Bacteroidota; class Bacteroidia; order Flavobacteriales; family Flavobacteriaceae; genus Aureibaculum. Next base: position 11,925 of record CAYXAZ010000042.1, read on the forward strand.
TGATAGTAATAGTATAATTATCTTTTTGTACATAAACATTGTTTTTACAGTTAGACAACGTTTTTAGAAGAAGGTTTAGTGTACATCTACCCGTTGTGCATTTTGAGTTAAAATACTTTCCGAAATGTCGGTTCGAGTGATCCGCCAGAGGCAGATAGTATCGAGAACTAATTTAATAGTTAAAATTCTTATTCTCGATACAAATTTTACTCATTTTAATCGTAAAATTCACTCGAATTGACAGAATTTGTCAAAATGCACAACGGGTTACATCTATAAATATATAATATCAAGACTTCACTTTAAATGGTAATCTTACATCTTAAAATGATCCATCAGCATTTTTTCATAGACCTTATCGGGAAGAATACGTTTCAATACGATTGAGAATTTCTGCATAAAACCGCCTACTTTATAATGAATCTTAGGTTTTGAAGTATTTACTATCTTATAAATGGCAGTTGCCATTTGAATAGGATCGCCTCCACTATCAACATGTGAGTCCATTAAATCAAGGTTTTGCTGATAGATTTCCTTATACGGAGAATCTTCAAAAACCGGTGTATGATACCTGCCTGACGCTATATTGGTAGCAAAATCGCCCGGAGCAACATTAGTAACTTCAATCCCAAAACTTTTCACTTCCATACGAATGGCTTCAGTAGCTATTTCTAAAGCGCCTTTGGTAGCAGAATATATTCCCCGAAAGGGTAAACCCATATAACCGGCAATAGAAGTAATATTTATGATCAACCCATTTTTTTGCTGACGCATTTGAGGCAATACAGCTTTCATCACATCAATAGCACCAAAAAAATTAGTATCGAATACCTTACGCATTTCAGCAGTAGGTGTATCTTCTATAGACCCGGTAATACCCATACCTGCATTATTAACAAGCACATCTAATCTACCTTCATTTGTAATTACAGTTTCAATTGCTTTACGGATAGAGTCTATATCATTTACATCTAAAGCAACCAATTTAAATGGGTGATTTGTTATCTTTTTCGGATCTCTACTGGTGCCATATACAATAAACCCCTTTTGGTTTAGGGATTCACCAACAGACTTGCCGATACCTGAAGAACCACCGGTAATTAAAACAACTTTAGACATTATTCTTATTAAAAGATTTAAAATTAAAGGATTCAATGAATAAACAAATCAAAAATACACTATTTGGAATGAATGTTAAAATTAAAACTAATTGGTTTTAGATGTTAAACCTTAATTCCGCAAAAGTATTCTACTGCAAAACCAAACTGTACGTCATTATTGGGAATGCTCGTAAAAACTTACTCACCATAACGAGTGATATGTCTGCGTTACTTTTTTCTGCGCTACGCCAATACTAACATACATTTTGGCTTTTTTTCACTGCTTTTTTATTTTTTTAGAGGAGTTCAAGATGTGCTTCGCAGTTCGTAACGAACACTCTTGCGGATTTAAGGTTAAAGTTAGATATCATAAAGACCCTGAAACAAGTTCAGGATAAAAACCCGTAACAAAATATTAGTCTGAAGTACTAATGAAGTGAAATTAGAAAGGTTTAGGGTGGGGAGATCCTGATATTCATCAGGATTAATTCTACTAATTATTTTCAATTCTTCGCCTCGGCGAATCTTAAAAATAAAGTATCATTAAAATGGGCAAGCGACCTACATCACACCGCTACGACCTAATACCTTTGCTGCATTCCTGCCCTGGAGGATTCAAAGGGAGCTGGTTGTGTAGGACTTGCCCGCGCAAAAATACAACCTATTTCTAATTTTCCTATCCTTTTTTATGAAATTTTTAAACTTAAAATTCATAAAAAGCAATCAACTATTACTTAATTAATTATATTTGTTTAACCTTATTAAAAACAACAAAAATGGAAGATCAACAAAAACCAACAAAAAAAATTGCATTGAATTATGGATTAATTTTAGGATTTATCTCAATTCTTTTTCATGTTGCCCTATTTGCAATGGGTAAACATCTAGAGCAAAACACAGCCGTTATGGCAATATCTATTGGTATTACAACTATAGTGTTAGTATTAGGGATTAAGAAATATAAAGAAGCAAACGGAGGCTTTCTAACATTAGGTCAAGGGTTAAAAACTGGCGTGGCCATTGCTATGATAAGTGCTATAATTTATATTATATACACACTACTCTTTATGAATGTTATTGCACCGGAATCAATGGAACAAGGTTTAGAGATTGCACGTCAAAAACTATTGGAAGACCCAAATCTGAGTGAAGATCAAATTGAACAAGCCATTGAAATGCAAAAGAAATTTTCAGGACCTGCATTTTTAGTCCCTGTGATGCTCATATTTAGTTTATTTATAGGTTTTGTGGTTTCTTTAATTGCTTCACTTGTAATGCAGAAAAAAGAAGAAGACCAATATTAGTAAAAACAGAATATGGATATATCAGTAGTCATTCCACTACTTAATGAAGAAGAGTCTTTAAAAGAATTACATGATTGGATTGCAAAAGTTATGCAATCCAATCAGTTTTTATATGAAATTATTTTTATTGATGATGGCAGTACAGATACCTCTTGGCAAGTTATTGAAACCTTATCTCAACAGAATACATCTGTAAAAGGAATTAAATTCCAAAAAAATTATGGTAAATCACAAGCCTTGAATGCAGGCTTTAAAACTGTAAAAGGCGATGTAGTCATTACTATGGATGCTGACCTTCAGGACAGTCCTGATGAAATTCCTGATTTATACAAACTTATTGCTAATGATGGTTTTGATCTTATTTCGGGATGGAAAAAGAAGCGTTATGATTCTAAAATCAGGAAAAATTTACCATCAAAATTATTTAACTTAGCTGCACGTAAAACTTCAGGTTTACATCTGCATGATTTTAATTGTGGACTCAAAGCCTATAAAAATGAAGTTGTTAAAAATGTTGATGTTTATGGTGAAATGCATCGTTATATACCTGTATTAGCAAAAAACCAAGGTTATAATAAAATTGATGAAAAGATAGTACAACATCAAGCACGTAAATATGGAACAACAAAATTTGGTATGAATAGATTTGTAAACGGATTTTTAGATTTAATTACCATTTGGTTTTTATCAAAGTTTGGTAAACGCCCAATGCATTTATTTGGATTATGGGGAAGTTTTATGTTCTTTATTGGCTTGTGTTTTGCATTGTATTTGGGTATTGATAAATTGTTTATCAATCCTACCGGAAGATTACTTACTCAAAGACCCCAATTTTACATTTCATTAGTAACTATGATTATTGGTACTCAGTTATTCTTAGCAGGATTTATAGGCGAACTTATTTTACGAAGTAAACGTGATAATGACAATTATAAAATTAGCGAAAAAGTAAATCTGTAAACTGATCCCGATAGCTATCGGGACTGAAAACTGGAGACTACTAAACCATTAATCATTATCTTTGCCTAAAATCAGCTCTATGAATAAAGAAGAAATGATACAAAAAGCCAAATTATGGCTACAACAACCTTTTGATACCGAAACGCAAGAAAAAGTACAAGAATTAATAAGCGAAAATTCAGACACTTTAGTAGATAGTTTCTATAAAGACATGGAATTTGGTACCGGGGGTATGCGCGGTATTATGGGTGTTGGCACAAATCGGATCAATAAATACACCTTAGGAAGATCTACCCAAGGGCTTGCTAATTATTTACATAAAACATTTTCTCAAAAAAAATTAAAAGTTGCTATCGCCTTTGATTGCAGGCATAATAGTAAATCGTTTGCTAAGTTAGTGGCAGATGTATTAACTGCTAATGAAATTGAGGTCTTTTTATTTGAAGATTTACGACCTACACCTGAGTTGTCTTTTTCAGTACGTCATTTAGGCTGTGATGCCGGTATTGTACTGACCGCTTCTCATAATCCACCGGAATATAACGGATATAAAGTATACTGGAATGATGGCGGACAGATTGTTCCACCTCATGACAGTAGAATTATTGCTGAAGTTAATGCTGTTGATTTTGCAGAAATAAAGTTCACTGAAAATTCTAATTTATTAACCTATATAGGTGCAGATGTTGACAAGGTATTTATAGATGCCTGTGTAAAAAATGGTAGTTTTAATACGCCTAATAAAGAGAATTTAAAAATTGCATTTACTTCCTTACATGGCACTTCAATTATGTCAATTCCACAAACATTGAAAAAGGCAGGATATACAGATATTCATATTGTTGAAGAACAGCGTGTGCCTAATGGTGATTTTCCAACGGTAAAATCTCCAAACCCTGAAGAACCTGCTGCACTTAAAATGGCTACCGATCTAGCTGAAAAAATAAATGCCGATATTGTTATTGGTACAGATCCCGATTCCGACAGATTGGGTATTGCAGTTCGTGATACTGATGGCAAGATAAAACTCCTTAACGGAAACCAAACAATGAGTGCTATGACCAATTATCTCATAAAACAATGGCATCAAGGTGGGAAACTCAATGGAAATCAATTTGTGGGCTCTACTATTGTTTCAACCAATTTGGTAAATGATATTGCTAAAAGTTATAATGTTGAAACAAAAGTTGGCTTGACAGGTTTTAAATGGATTGCTAAAATGATTCGTGATTTTGAACAACTTGATTTTATTGGTGGTGGTGAAGAAAGTTTTGGGTATATGGTAGGCGATTTTATTCGTGATAAAGATGCTGTTACAGCTACTTTATTAGCTTGCGAGATTGCCTTAGATGCGAAAAATAACAATTCAACTTTTTACAAAGAATTATTAAATCTATATATTAAGCATAATTTCTATAAAGAACACTTAATTTCTATAGTGAAAAAAGGCATTGATGGCGCTGATCAAATCAAACAAATGATGATCGATCTAAGAAAAAACCCTGTTAAAGTAATTGATGATTCGCCTGTTGAGTATCTATATGATTATCAATCATCAGTCTGCCAAAACCTGTTAACCGGTGAAAAAACTGACATAAAGATACCTAAATCTAACGTTTTGATCTATCAAACTGTTGATGGCACTAAAGTTGCTGCAAGACCAAGTGGAACAGAACCTAAAATAAAATTCTATTTTAGTGTAAAACTTCCTTTAGAAAAAATTGAAGAGGTAATTGTTGTAGAAAAATTACTAGATCAAAAAATTGAACGAATCATTGCCGAACTTAAATTGAATTAATGGGGCACTTTACAAATATATTACGATATGCAAAACCGTATAAAATTTATGCTGTAGGTCATATTATATCAAATATTTTTTATGCACTATTCGGAGCCCTATCATTTGTGGCATTGATTCCGATGTTAGATGTTCTTTTTGGAAATGAAAAAGTAAAACCATTGGTCAAACCTGTATATTCAGGTATATCAAATTTAAAAGATTTTTATAAAGACTATTTGTCTTATCAAGTGAATCAATATGCTGATAATGACGCCTCTAAAGCATTGATGTTGGTAGTTATATTGATAATCGCATTATTCTTCTTAAAAAATATTTTCGGATATTTAGCCAACTATTTTATGGTCTTTTTACGTAACGGTGTTGTACGTGATCTTAGAAATGCACTTTACAAAAAAACCGTTGATCTGCCACTCTCCTATTTTTCTGAAAAACGAAAAGGTGATATTATGGCAAGAATGAGTGCTGATATTGTAGAATTACAATATTCTTTTTTATCGGTGTTAGAATTGATAGTAAGAGAACCTTTAAGTATTATTTTTACAGTAACAATGATGCTTATTATTAGCGCAAAATTGACGCTTTTTGTTTTTATATTTATTCCAATTACTGGATTGATTATTTCAAGAATAGGAAAAAGCTTAAAACGAAAGTCAGATAGAGTTCAAAATGAACAAGGTACTTTTTTATCAACTATAGAAGAAACATTGACTGGTTTGAGAGTCATCAAAGGATTTAATGCTGAAGATAAATTCAATGAAAAATTTCAGGAATCAACTTCTAGATTCTATAATTTTTCTAATAAGTTATTGAATAGGCAAAATTTAGCTTCGCCAACGAGTGAATTTTTAGGTATAAGCGTTATTGCCATCCTTTTATGGTATGGCGGTAAAATGGTATTAGTAGATGGTACTTTAGATGGTAGTTCATTTATTGCATATATGGGCTTGGCCTATAATATTTTAATTCCTGCAAAAGCCATTTCAAGAGCCAGTTATAATATTAAAAAAGGTGGTGCTGCCGCGGAAAGAATTCAAGAAATTATTGATACTGAAAATCCGTTAAAAGACAAAGAAAATGCTATTGTAAAACAAGGTTTTGACACTGAAATAACATTTGATAATATCTCTTTCAAATATGAAAATGAATATGTTTTAAAAGATTTTTCGTTGACCATTCCAAAAGGAGGAACAGTAGCTCTTGTAGGGCAATCTGGTAGTGGTAAATCAACCATTGCCAATTTGATCACACGTTTTTATGATGTAAATAAAGGGAAAATTACTATTGATGGTATTGATATTCGCGATCTAACAATAAAATCTCTCAGAAGTCAATTGGGTATCGTTACACAAGACGCCATACTTTTTAATGATAGTGTCAAGAATAATATGCTTTTAGGTGTTGAAAGTGCGACTGATGAACAAGTAATAGAGGCATTAAAAATTGCCAATGCCTGGGAATTTGTGCGAGAATTACCAAACGGAATTGATACTAATATTGGTGATGGTGGCAATAAATTATCCGGCGGTCAAAAGCAACGATTAAGTATTGCCAGAGCAGTATTGAAAAATCCGCCAATAATGATCTTAGATGAGGCAACCTCAGCATTAGATACAGAATCTGAACAATTAGTACAAATAGCGTTGGAAAATATGATGAAGAATCGTACTTCAGTAGTTATTGCACATAGGCTCTCTACCATCCAAAAAGCAGATACAATTTTAGTTCTGCAAAAAGGTAATATAATAGAACAGGGTAAACATGATGAGTTATTAGCAAAAAACGGAGTGTATAAAAAACTCGTTGACATGCAATCACTTGCATAATTTACGAATTGTGATTTATTCGATTGACGATTAATTCAGTTGTCATTGCGAAGATTTGCCCTAGCAAATCTAGCCCGTGCTGGACTTGTTTCAGTATGGCAATCTCATCAAGATATTTAAAAACATTAATACTAAATGAACATAATAAACAGCCTTCAATGGCGATATGCATGTAAAAAATTTGACGATACTCAAATCGTTCCGAAAAATAAAATAACTATTTTAAAGGAAGCTTTTAACTTAACCGCTACCTCATTTGGCCTACAACCAATTAAAATGGGTATCATTAAAAATAAAGAATTACAACGACAATTGGTCGAACACTCGTTCGGACAACAACAAATTGGCAATGCTTCTCACTTATTAGTGCTCTGTATCGATGATGATACTACTTTACAAGACATTGATGATAGTTTTGACAGAGAAAAAGCAATACGAGGAACTTCTGAAGAAATAATAGCATCTTTTAGAAAATTTTTAAAGGATAGTTTTTCTAAAAAATCATTCGAAGAAAAACAGCAATCAGCCATCAATCAGGCTTATATAGCTTTGGGTAATTTAATGACCGTTTGTGCTTTAGAAAAGATTGATTCATGCCCAATGGAAGGTTTTAATACTCAAAAATTTGATGAAATATTAGCATTAGATAAACAAAATTTAAAATCAATATTATTATTACCAATCGGTTATAGAGCTAATGATGATTTTATGAGCAAGCTTAAAAAGGTTAGAAAACCATTAGAAGACGTTGTTATAGAATTTTGAATAGAGAATAGAGAATAGAGAATAGAGAAAAATAAAACTTTGCATGAAACCTAGGGAACATTGCAGATAAAACAAATCAAATAACAATGAACACAGAAATAAGAAACCTAGAACCCAAAGCCCTTTGGAATAATTTTGCAGATCTAAATGCTGTTCCCAGAGCTTCTAAAAAAGAAGAACGTGTCATCAATTTTATGGTAACATTTGGCGAAAAATTAGGTTTAGAAACTACAGTAGATACTGTAGGCAATGTTATTATCAAAAAACCTGCTACAAAAGGCATGGAAAATAGAAAAACCATTGTGATGCAATCGCATTTAGATATGGTACATCAAAAAAATAATGATACCGATTTTGATTTTGACACGCAAGGTATTGAAATGTATGTTGACGATGGTTGGGTCAAAGCAAAAGGTACTACTTTAGGAGCTGATAATGGTCTAGGTGTAGCAACAATTATGAGTATTTTAGAAGCTAATGATATTCCGCACCCTGCGATAGAAGCCTTATTTACAATTGATGAAGAAACCGGTATGACAGGTGCCATGGGCTTAGAAGCAGGTTACCTTAACGGAGAAATTCTATTGAATTTAGACACCGAAGATGATGATGAAATTGGTGTAGGTTGTGCGGGTGGTATTGATATTACAGCCTCGAAATCATATATATCAGAAAAAGCTCCTGAAAATAGTTCAGCTTATAGAATTACAGTAAAAGGATTGCAAGGCGGACATTCAGGCATGGACATCCATAAAGATTTTGGCAATGCTAATAAAATGATGAATCGTATATTATTCGCATTGAAAGGTATTTCATCTTTAGCCAAAATTGATGGCGGTAGTTTACGGAATGCCATCCCAAGAGAAAGTCATGCTATTGTAATTACGGAAGACATAAAAATGTTTGAAGATGAATTTTATGCTATTGCCAAAGACATTATCAATGAATACTCATCTATTGAAGAAAAACTAGAAATTGAATTAGAAGAATGTATCCTTCCAGAAAGTGTACTTTCAAAAAAAGATACAGAAAATCTTTTAAAAGCAATTTATACTACACATAATGGAGTTTTTAGAATGAGTCCGGATATTGAGGGTTTGGTTGAAGCTTCAAATAACGTAGCTCGAGTTTTGGTATTAGACAGCGAAATAAAAATCTTATGTTTAACCCGAAGCTCAATAGAGTCGGGTAAAATGGATTTAGTGTATAATATTTTGTCTGGCTTTGAACTAGCTAATTTTAATGTAGAACTTTCAGGGTCTTATCCAGGTTGGAAACCGAATCCAAATTCACCAATACTAAAAGTATTAGATGCTACATACCAAAAGTTATTTAATGAAAAACCAAATATACTAGCCTGTCATGCGGGCTTAGAATGTGGTATTTTAGGTACTAACTATCCTAAAATGGATATGATCTCATTCGGTCCCACTATAAAAGGTGCCCATTCACCAGACGAACGTGCAAATATTAGTTCTGCTCAAAAATTCTGGAAATATGTGCTTCAGATATTAAAAGACATCCCTGTAAAAGAATAATTATATGGAAAACAATCAAGACGGCAGAAATAGAAAAAATATTCAAGTTGGTTTAACAGTAGAAATTGTTCAAAAACACCACCAACAATCAGGTGAATTAACAAAAGGTATCGTAAAGAGAATTTTGACCAAATCGTCAAATCATCCTCACGGTATTAAAGTACAGTTACAATCAGGAGAAGTGGGGCGTGTTAAAAAAGTTTTAGAATAATTTGAGATAACAACTACAAAAAACAATCATTAATTTATTTGTGCATTTTTAATTAGTATTGTCCGACTAAAGACATACAGACTCCCGAATTCTCGGGACTGAAAAATTTAAGAGTCAAGACTTATTTTTAGTTAACTGACAGTCAGTAGAATACTAAATTAAAAAAAAGAAAATTGTTTAAAAAAATTTAAATTATTAATGCCGAAAAGCAAAGTTTCTTGAAACGGTTAATTTTATTAACATAAATGTAGTTTCAGAAATTTTAATCGGACAACAATGATTTTTAATAAAATAAGATTTTCAACGTTAATAGTTCGTAACCAAATTTTAACAAAATGAAAAACTTAAAAAAATTGATTTTTGTCTTTAGTGTAACCTTATTATTTATTTCATGTAATAATGATGAATCTGTTCTTCAAATTGAGAATAGTCAAATTCTTGGCACATGGAACTTAACCGAGCTCACAGAAGATGGAACAACTACAACTTCAAGCCAAGGAATTGATATTACTGCCACATTTTCTGCCTATGGAAAAAATATAAATGCTGAGGTAACTTTTACCGAAAATCCTAATAAATTTGCTAGTAGCGGAAGTTATACTAGTGTCATAACAACTGAAATACTTGGACAACAAACAGTACAAGAGGTACCTATTAATAATTTTATAGGTTCTGGTGATTGGGAAATAAATGGCAATATTATGATAGTAACTGCTAATAGTGAAGAAAGTACTGTTGAGATATTAGAATTAAATGAATCAATGCTAAAGCTAAAAATTACTGAGGAAATTGAATCATCATTTCAAAGCACAGTTATAAATACAAAAGTCACGGCATATTATACTTTAACAAAGTAAATATTACTAGAAACTAATAAAAAAGCATTTAAAAATTTAAATTTCTAAATGCTTTTTTATTATCTCATTTTTTTATTTGCCAATAAAATTAGAGTTTGTATTTTTGGCAAAACCAAATAGTACATGAAAAACACTAAATACGTTTTCGTTACCGGAGGCGTAACTTCATCACTCGGTAAAGGTATTATAGCAGCATCTTTAGCAAAACTATTGCAAGAGAGAGGCTATTCTGTTACCATTCAAAAATTAGATCCTTATATCAATATTGATCCGGGTACTTTGAATCCTTATGAGCATGGAGAGTGTTATGTAACCAATGATGGTGCTGAAACTGATTTAGATCTTGGTCATTACGAACGATTTTTAAATATTCCTACTTCTCAAGCAAATAATGTAACTACAGGTAGAATTTATCAAGCTGTAATTGATAAAGAACGTAGAGGTGATTTTTTAGGTAAAACTGTTCAGGTGATACCACATATTACAGATGAAATTAAACATCGAGTTCAAATTTTAGGCAACACCGGCGATTATGATATTATAATTACTGAAATTGGTGGTACTGTTGGTGATATTGAATCATTACCTTATGTTGAAGCTGTTCGTCAATTGAAATGGGAACTTGGTGAAAATAACGCTATTGTCATACATTTAACATTGGTTCCTTATTTAGCTGCTGCCGGAGAGTTAAAAACAAAACCTACACAGCATTCAGTTAAAATGTTAATGCAAAGTGGTGTGAACCCTGATGTATTGGTATGTAGAACAGAACGTCATTTATCAGATAGTATCAGAAGGAAACTAGCACTATTTTGTAACGTGCAAAAAGAAGATGTTATCGAATCTATTGATGCTGATACCATTTATGACGTTCCTAATTTAATGTATAATGAAGGCTTAGATGATGTTGTATTACATAAATTAAAATTATCAACTGACAAAAAACCAACATTAAACGCTTGGAATAATTTTATACAAAGACACAAAAACCCTAAACATACCGTTGAAATAGGTTTAATTGGTAAATATGTTGAATTACATGATGCTTATAAATCAATTTCAGAAGCTTTTATTCATGCAGGTGCTGTCAATGAAGTAAAAGTAAATATCCATTGGATACATTCTGAAAGTTTAACCTCGACTAATGTCCCTGAAAAATTAAAAGGATTAGATGGAGTTTTAGTAGCCCCTGGTTTTGGAGAACGTGGTATTGAAGGGAAGATTGATGCTGTTACTTATGTGAGAGAGCATAATATTCCGTTTTTAGGCATCTGTTTAGGAATGCAAATGGCAGTTATTGAATTCGCAAGAAATGTTTTAGGAATGCAAGATGCCAACTCCACTGAAATGGATAGTGATACCAAATATCCAGTTATTAGTTTAATGGAAGAGCAGAAAAACATTTCTAATATGGGTGGTACTATGCGACTTGGTGCATGGAAATGTAAACTAGAGAAAAATTCAAACGTTTTTGAAGCTTATCAGACTGAACTAATTAGTGAACGTCATAGACACCGCTATGAGTATAATAATGAATATTTAAAACAACTTACTGATGCCGGAATGAAAATAACCGGAGTAAATCCTAAAACCAATTTGGTTGAAATTATTGAATTACCTGATCATCCTTGGTTTGTTGGTGTACAATACCATCCTGAATATAAAAGTACTGTGTTGAATCCACATCCTTTATTTGTTGCTTTTGTAAAAGCTTGTTTGACACATAAATCAAAATAATACTATTACAATAATTTTATAATTTTCTTAAAATCAGATCGCTCATGATGGTCTGGATCATAATGAACATAGCTTATTTTACCATCTCTATCAATTAAATAGGTCGCAGGAACCGGTAATGTATTATTGTTTTCAGCATTATATTCGGCAATTTTTCGTTGTGTAAAACCAAAATAACTGGTCACATTTTGATTATTTACATCAAAAGCAACTTTATAAGTATTCATTATTTTATTATCAACATCATGTACTATAGAAAAAGTAGCTTCTAATTTCTTAGTAGTTTCAAGAGTTTTTTCAACCTTTTCAGGAGTAACCACAATTACATATACACCTCTATTTTTCAAATCTTCTAAATTTTCTTGTAAAGAAGCTAAATGTTTTTTACAATATGGACACCAGTTTCCTCTATAAAATATCACTAATATTTTTTTCTCTTTTAAAATTTCTATTGAATTGATGGTTTTTCCAAATTGATCAACTCCACTAATCAATGGAGCCTCCTCTCCTACTTTTAAATGCTCATTATTTATTTGTGAAAACGAATTCATTGAAATAAAAGCGACTATAAATAATGCTATAAACTTCTTCATTATATTTTTTTAGATATTTTAATGATGTAGTCGATTGATTCAAATATCCTTACAGTTAAATCAACATTTCTTATTGAAATTTAAAGAAGAAATATAAAATGAAGTTACTATTTAAAGAAGTGTTAAATAATTTAATATATTTTATAAGACAGCCCAAATACAAAATTTGATTTAGGCATGGGTACAAAATCTTTTTCGCTATATACTGTATCAAAAATATTATTTGCCAATGCAAAAATTGTAAACGATTTTAGAGTAGCTGTAATTTTTGCATCTACAACGCTATATGAATTTGTAGGTCTCTCTACGTATTTATAAGCAATACTTTGTTCTAAAAATTGTAAGAATTTTGTATTTAAAGTTGCTGTAAAATGATGTTTTACTGAGGTATTAATTAAATATCTTGAAGCAAAAACATCAACATCATTATAATCATCTTCTAAAAAGGTATAATTTAAATTTAGTCCTTGTTCAAAATCGTTTACTTTAAATGTATGAGAAGTATTGAATTCAATTCCTTGTGTTGTAATTTTCCTTAAGTTTTGGGCTAAAAAGAATGGACTATTTTCAGTTTCTTTTACATAATCAATTAAGTCGGTTGCCACTCTAAAGAACGCGGCAGTACTAAAAGAAAATTTATTAGCTTGATATTTTATTCCCATTTCTTGAGTAACTGCTTTTTCAGGTTCTAAATCTTCATTTCCTGAAAGAAAATTAGGAATATTTATATATAATTCGGTATAGGTCGGAACTCGATAAGAATAACCTACGTTCCAATAAAACTTTGTACGGTCATTAATTTTATAACCCAAGTCAAAACCGGGTAAAACCTGAAACTCAAAATCGGAAAAATAATTTAATGAAACTCCGGGTGTAACATCTAATTTTTTGTTTGCAAATATAAAACGCTGTTCTAAAAACGCATTGAACATCGTTCTATTTTGGTCGCCTAAATTATTACTTGATAGTGATATACTTGCGAAATCTATTCCGAAACCGGTAGTACCAATCTTCGATTCATAGGAGGCATTAATCTCAGCTCCTACTTTATTAGATATGTTAAAATTCCTAGAAAAACTCGGGTCTTCTCGTCTTAGTAAAAACATATCCTGATTTCGTTTCCAATATACTTTTGGTTTTATAATAAAGGCATCTGTTGTAAATTTAGTTGAAATACCCACTAAACTGGTTTGGGTTTCTTCATACTCATTAAAACTAGCTGAATTTGTATAAAAATTATTAGCTCCAAATTTTCGTTCACCAAAACTTGCCAAGATTGTTATAGGTTCATTTTTTGTATTGATACTACTTTTTATAAAGTAATTTTGATTTTTAAAATCGGTATTATCACGATAACCATCACTGGAATTATTAGAGTAATGAATCTGATGAGAAGCTCCTTTTAATTGAACAGATGCCGCTACACTAACTGATTGTCTATCAAAAGAACCACCTGTTAAACTCACTTTAATATTATCTTCAATAACTTTTTTAGTTACTATATTAATAGCGCCATTAAATGCATTCTGTCCGAAAACCCGAGCTGCAGGTCCTTTTATAATTTCAATCCGTTCTATGTTTTCTAAAGGAATCATCATATTCATCGTATGATGACCTGTTTGTGGGTCTTCTGTTTTAATTCCGTCAATTAAAACCAAAGTTTGATTAAAATGACCACCGCGAATATATAAGTCAGATTGCATCCCATCAATGCCTCTGCGCCTTACATCAATTCCGGCAACCTGTTGTAATAGATCTGCAACATTAGTTGCTGCACTTCTTTGAATATCTTTTGAAGAAATAATGCTAATAGTTCGTGAATTTTCAGAAAAAGGTAACTCGATTCTACTTGAAGTAATAATAACCTCTTTTAGTTTTATAGTATCGTTCTGTGCTATACTTGCTGTATTGATAAAAAGTAAAAATAGTAATAGAGGAATTATTTTTTTCATTGTCAATTTGGGTAAAATAATTGCCGCAAATATATATAAAATTATATCTAAAAAAATAAGTTATATTTAAGAAAATGCACCATCTACACTTAGCACTGCACCACTGATATAAGAAGCTTCATCAGAAGCTAAAAAAAGATATGAATTTGCAATATCTTCAGGCATTCCTAACCTGTTTAGTGGAGACCTGCTCTTCATTATTTCCACAACTTTTTCAGGAATTGTTTTTACCATGCTCCTTTCATAGTAACAAATATATGTAATACATTTTTCTTTACTTTTTTAATAAGAATAAACTTGTACCTTTATAGATATGTTCGCACTTGTAGATTGTAATAACTTTTATGCTTCCTGTGAGCGGGTCTTCAATCCGAATTTACGCAATAAACCTGTTGCTATTCTGTCAAATAATGATGGTTGTGTAATCTCACGAAGTGATGAAGCAAAAGCAGTCGGGTTACCAATGGGTGCACCCGCATTTAAGTACAAACAGTTCTTTAAAGAGCATAATATTCATGTACTTTCCTCAAATTATCCCTTGTATGGTGATATGAGTAGTCGTGTAATGTCTATTTTATATCAATTCACTCCAGATGTTGAAGTCTACAGTATTGATGAGGCCTTTCTACAATTTAAAGGCTTTGAAAATTATGATTTTACCCTTTACGGAAACAAAATAAGGCAACGCATCTTAAAGTGGACAGGAATTTCAACTTGCGTTGGTATAGCACCTACCAAAGCTTTATCTAAAGTAGCTAATAAAATTGCACGTAAGTTTCCAAAACAAACAGATGGAGTATTTGTCATTGATTCAGACGAAAAAAGAATAAAAGCGTTGAAATGGATTAAAATTGAAGATGTTTGGGGAATTGGTTATGGTTTGCAAAAACGTTTGAAAGTTAAAAATATTAAAACTGCCTATGATTTTATACAATTATCAGATGAATGGATTCGTAAGAATTTTTCCATCACTGAATGGAAACTTAAAAAAGAATTGGAAGGCATTTCAACTTTATCCTTAGATACTCCTAAAACAAAACGCGCCATTGCAACGACAAGAAGTTTTGAGTATACTTTTTCTGATATTGATAATATCAAAGAGCGAATATCAACTTTCGCAACAAGCTGTGCTGAAAAATTACGCAAACAAGGTTCTAGCTGCCATATGATACTTGTATTATTAAGTAGTGATCGGCATAAAAAAGGTACACCACAACATAGAACCAATAAATCAGTGGTATTACCTTATCCTACAGATTCCAGTTTGGTAATTAGTACTGCTGCCGTTAATGTTGTTTCTTCAATTTTTAGAAGCGGCATAAAATACAAACGTGCTGGTGTAATTGTTACCGGGTTGGTATCAACAGATAATCATCAGTTAGATCTATTTAATAATGAAAACCCAAAACATAAACCATTGATGTCCGTATTAGATAATTTAAATACTAAATTTGGTGACTATAAAATAAAACTCGCCAGCCAAGATTTAAAACGTACTTGGAAAATGCGTCAAGAGCATTTATCGCCGAGATATACAACTGATATTAATGAGATTCTCAACATAAAATAAATGGAACTACAACAATCACAAAATTTAATATTTTACACTCCCGAAATCAATACAGATACTACAGGAGCTATTTTTGTTGATGTTGGTATATCAGCCGGATTCCCATCGCCTGCTGATGATTTCAAACAGCAACGTATCAGTTTAGACAAAGAGCTTATTAAAAATAAAGAAGCAACATTTTTTGCCCGTGTAAGCGGACAATCAATGGTTGGTGCGGGTTTAGATGATAATGATCTATTGGTAGTTGATAAGAGCTTAGAGCCTGAGCATAATAAAATTGCAGTATGTTTTATTGATGGTGAGTTTACCGTAAAACGTCTTAAAGTTGAAGCTGATGGAATATGGCTACAACCCGAAAATCCGGATTATGAACCTATAAAAGTTATTGAAGAAAATAATTTTGTGATTTGGGGTATTGTAACCAGTGTGATAAAAAAGGTGTGATTTTCTGTAATTAACTCTCTTTAAAAGAAACCAAAACTTAAAAAACATGAGTGAACATGTACAACAAAAAAGTTGGTTTAGCAGGAATTGGATATGGGTTGTACCTACCAGTGGTTGTTTAGTCATCATTTTACTATTTGTATTTGGTATTGGTGCTGCTATTTTTGGAGTTTCTAAAATTTTTACAGGTTCTGTGCCTTATGAATATGCTGTTGAACAGGCTTCAAAAGACCCAAGAGTTATTGAACAACTTGGAAATCCTGTTGAAACAGCAGGAATTATGCAAGGTAGTATTTCAATAAAAAATGATTCAGGAAAAGTGGATATTAAAATCCCCTTAAAAGGCTCAAAAGGTAAAGGTTCAGTAACTATTAAAGGTGACAAAATTGAGGGTGAATGGGTTTATGAAGAGCTATATGTTTTGATAAAAGAAACAAATGAAAAGATCAATTTATTAGATAAAACCTTAGAAAGGGTTTAACTCAGATTATTCATAGGTATTTTCAAAGCCAAATTGATATAACTAACCTCCCCGAGCACGCTTATGACGTACCCACCCTTCCTTGAAAAAAGGAGGGGAGTTTTATGTACGAATTTAAAATATGAATAAAGAATATAATTTGTAGTCAGTATCTAACTCTTTCCCTTAAAAACCTGAGTTCGACCTAATATTTGTTTACAGTTTGAATGAATTTTTATTCAAT
>CAYXAZ010000043.1:0-28023 GCA_964463085.1 uncultured Flavobacteriaceae bacterium
TTCAACATCAATACCTGAATCAATTACACCTACAATTACGGTTTTACCTTGTTTGGTTTTTACAAAATCATAGACTTTATCTAAACTCATGCCCGGTATAGAATCAGTAAAAACATTTGTATGAGGCCAAGCATTCACTTCAGCTTCACTCATTTCACCTTTTTTAGCAACAATATTATCAGTTGCGGTAATAATAGTTATTTCTTGAGCTACTGTTGTAGTTGTAGTTTTTGTAGTGCCACAACTTGCTAATGTCATTATAGCAATTAAGGCAACAGAAATTGATTTTATTCGCATGTTTCTAGTTTAATTAAATATTTCATTAAATGAATAGGTTTGTTCTAATCGAACTCCTTTTTCGGTATGTTTTACGGTACACAATTCGTGCTGTGCATCATGTTCAAAAAATAATATATAGTTGTTGTCAACAGCTAAATTTAAAAACTGTTGTTTTTCATCCATTGTCAATAATGGTCTGGTATCATAACCCATAACATAAGGTAATGGAATATGTCCTACAGTCGGTAATAGGTCAGCCATAAAAACCAAGGTTTTTCCTTTGTATTGTATTTGTGGCAACATCATTTTTTCTGTATGACCATCTACAAATAAAATGCCAAACCCTAATTCTGAGGTGGTATTAAAATTTGTATTGGTTAGTTTTACGAAATTCAATTGACCACTATCCTTGATAGGATTAATGTTTTCTTTTAAGAAGGAAGCTTTTTCTCTTACATTGGGTTCTGCTGCCCATTGCCAATGATTTTCATTACTCCAGAATTTTGCATTTTTAAAAGCGGGTTCAAAACCTGTTCTATTTTTGTTGAATTGAATACTTCCGCCACAGTGATCAAAATGTAAATGCGTTAAAAATACATCAGTAATATCATTTCTATGAAATCCGTATTTCGCTAATGAAGTGTCTAAAGTAAAGTCACCAAATAAATAATAATGACTAAAGAATTTTTCTGACTGTTTGTTGCCTACGCCTGTATCTATTAAAATTAATCTTTTACCATCTTCAATGAGCATACAGCGTAAACTCATATCTATTAGATTATTATTGTCTGCCGGATTTGTTCTTTGCCATAACACTTTAGGTACTACACCAAACATAGCGCCACCATCAAGCTTAAAATTCCCGGTTTCTATAGGATAAATTTTCATATTGAATATACGAAGTGCAAAGATGCATAAAATAAGTGTAATTATTAAAAAATGGAAATGAAAAAGAGGCTGTCTAAAAAGTAACTTTTTAGACAGCCTCTTTGAGGCGTCGAGCGGATTCGAACCGCTGTAGGAGCTTTTGCAGAGCCCAGCCTAGCCACTCGGCCACAACGCCATTTTCAGACTACAAATTTAATTAAAATTATATAGTATACAATGAATAAAATACCTTTTATAAACTAGGCTCTTGATTTTTTCATTTTAATTGTGACCATAGCTACATTACCACCAATAGGCGGATTCACTTTTGAAACTTCTACAGTAGCACTTTTTACCATTGAAATTTCATTTAGAATACGAGTTAAAATTTTATCAGCAACAGTTTCTAGTAATTTAGTACGTATTACCATTTCTTCTTTTACTATCTTATTTAAATGTACATAATCTACCGTATCATGTAAATTATCTGTTTTTGCTGATTTTGACAAATCAGTTTTTACTGATAGATCAACTCTATATTCAGAACCTATTTTACCTTCTTCATCTAAGCATCCATGATAAGCATATAAATGAATATTTTTAATTTTAATAAGACCCATTGATTTTTAGTTTTGGTAAAGATAAAATTATTATGAAAAGTTTCATCTCACTTAACGACTAAAAATTGACTAAAAATTAAATAGTATTTACTATTTTTAACAACAAACTAGTTTTACAATGAAAGTCCGCGAACAATTTATTTTAGTATCTGTTTCACTTATAATTTTAATTATTGCCATTGCCCAATTTTGGCAGCCTGTTTTATGGTTCTTTGTTGTCATAATTCCGTTTATTCTCATGGGCATTTATGATATTTTTCAAACAAAGCATACGATACGGCGAAATTTCCCATTACTGGGAAGGTTTCGCTATGTTTTAGAGGATATCAGGCCTGAAATAATGCAGTATTTTGTAGAGACTGATACACAAGGAAGACCACTCAATAGAATTTTCAGATCATTGATTTATCAACGTGCCAAAAAAGAAAATGATACAACTCCTTTTGGTACTCAAATGAATGTGTATCGTTCCGGTTATGAATGGATGGATCATTCAATGTATGCTAAAAATAGCCCTAAAGAAATTGGAGAATTCCCAAGACTAATTATTGGAGGTGCTGATTGTAAACAGCCTTATTCTTCAAGTTTGTTAAATATTTCAGCAATGAGCTTTGGTTCATTGAGTAAAAATGCTGTAATGGCATTGAATAAAGGCGCTAAAGGAGGAAATTTTGCTCATAATACCGGAGAAGGCGGATTAAGTCCCTATCATTTAAAATATGGAGGTGATTTGATCTGGCAAATTGGAACAGGTTATTTTGGATGTAGAGATGAACACGGAAATTTTAGTGATGAACCTTTCAAAGAAGGCGCTACAAAAGAACAAGTAAAAATGATAGAGATAAAACTATCACAAGGCGCAAAACCTGGTCATGGCGGTATTTTACCGGCATCTAAAAATACGGTAGAAATTTCTAAGATAAGACATATCGAACCGCATATTGATGTGCATTCTCCCCCGGCTCATTCGGTATTTTCCAACCCAATTGAGTTTATGCATTTTATTAAAAAATTGAGAGATCTTTCTGAAGGGAAACCTGTAGGATTTAAGTTATGTGTAGGTAAAAAACAAGAATTTATAGACATCTGTAAAGCGATGCTTTCAACGGGAATTAAACCAGATTTTATTACCGTAGATGGAGGTGAAGGCGGTACTGGAGCAGCTCCTGTAGAATTTTCTAATTCTATGGGCATGCCTTTACGGGAAGGATTGGTATTTGTGTATGATACCTTAGTAGGGTTCGGACTAAAAAAAGAAATAAAAGTGATTGCTGCCGGTAAAATTATTACGGGTTTTCATATGGCAAGAGCCATTGCTCTAGGTGCTGATGTATGTAACAGTGCTCGTGCTATGATGTTGGCAATTGGCTGTATTCAAGCATTACAATGTAATAATAATACATGTCCTGTAGGTGTAGCTACGCAAAACAAGTCGTTGATGAAAGGGCTAGACATTGAAGATAAAGCCATAAGAACCACCAATTATCAAGAAGAAACCATTCATAGCTTTTTAGAATTAGTAGCAGCTTCAGGTTTAGAGAGTCCACATGATATTAAACGAAAACATATTAATAAAAGAATAGGAATGTATAATGTAGCTAAATATGAAGATATCTATCCTTATGTAAAAGAAGGGTGTTTGTTAAATGACAATACAATTCCTGAGGATTATAAAAGATATTTTAATCGAAAATAATTCCCCTAGGCTCTGCCTCGGGGTTTCCGATTTACCTCTCCTTGGGAGAGGTCGGAACTACTTTTTTAGTTTCGGGTGAGGTAAAATACAAAATTTCAAGAAATTTTGTATTTTAAAAGAAAAAGTAGTTTAGAATTAATATGTGAGTTATAAATGTACTGCCAACAGCAACTGTATACTGAAGACTAATATTCCGCATTCTCAGGATAATTTTTCATAAAACCTTCTGCAACTTCAACCATATTTTTACTTCCACAGAAAAAAGGAACGCGTTGATGTAATTCAGTTGGTTTGATATCCATTGTTCTCATATAACCATCAGAGGCTTTTCCACCAGCTTGTTCAGCTAAAAATGCCATAGGGTTGCATTCGTATAACAAGCGTAATTTTCCTTTTGGTGCTTTTGAACTTGTCGGATAAATATAAATACCACCTTTGATCATATTTCTATGAAAGTCAGAGACCAAAGAACCAATATAACGTGCTTTATATGGTCTGTCGTCTTCCTCTTCTTGACAATATTTTAGATAATCTTTTACACCTTGAGGAAAATGAATATAATAACCTTCATTGATAGAATAGATCGTTCCATCTTCAGGAAAGGTCATATTTGGATGTGATAAATAAAAAGTACCAATAGCAGGATTCAAAGTGAAACCATTTACGCCATGACCGGTAGTGTAGACAAGCATAGTAGAGGTGCCATAAACTATATAACCCGCAGCAACTTGCTGATTACCTTCTTGTAAAAAGTCTTCTAGGCGTACCGGAGTACCGGGTTTAGTAACTCTTGTGTATACAGAAAAAATAGTTCCTACAGAAACGTTGACATCAATATTTGAAGAGCCATCAAGCGGATCGATCAAAACCACATATTTATTATCATTTCCTCTGTCTTTCCCGGAAATAGTAATGAAATCATCTTCCTCTTCACTGGCTATACCACAAATAATTTCTCTATTTGTAAGTGTTTGCATAAAAATTTCATTAGCATACACATCTAGTTTTTGTTGATCTTCACCTTGAATATTCGTGTCACCAGCTTCTCCTAAAATGTCTACCAAACCAGCTTTATTAACCTCATGATTTACCACTTTAGCAGCCAATCTGATAGAGTTAATTAAACGAGAAAGTTCACCGGATGAATACTTAAAATGTTTTTGATTACTGATGATAAATTCACCCAGCGTACTGTGTTTTTGCATAACAAATAAATTGGTTGTATTATGCTTACAAATATCGTTAAATTTGCTGGAATAAATAATCATATGGAATTTATAATTAGAAGAGGTGAACAACAAGATATGCCTTCGGTATTAAAATTAGTGACTGAACTGGCAATTTTCGAAAAAGAACCTAATGCTGTTAAAATTAATGTTGATGATCTGATTAATAACGGATTTAAAGAAAACCCTGCTTTTTATACTTTTGTTGCTGAAATTAAAGGCATTATTGTTGGAATAGCCTTGTTCTATAATCGTTTTTCTACTTGGGATGGTTCTTCAATGCATTTAGAAGACTTAATAGTTACAGAAAAATATAGAGGGAAAGGAATTGGAAAAGCATTATATGACAAGGTTTTAGAATACTCTTTACAAAAAGGAATTAAAAGAGTAGAATGGGTAGTTTTAGATTGGAATACACCAGCCATAGAGTTTTATAAAAGTACTGGAGCAACCATGTTTGAAGAATGGAATATTTGTCAAATAAGCAATAAAAAAATTGCACAATATTTATCTAAAGAATGAGGATTTTTAAGTTTGGTGGTGCGTCTGTTAAAGACACTAATGGAGTGAAAAATGTAGCAAATGTTTTGCGAAAAACAGGCTATGATGATATTCTTATTGTGATCTCGGCAATGGGTAAAATGACCAATGCTTTTGAAAAAATAACGAATGCATACTTTAATAAAAGTAAAGAATTGCCACCTTTAATTGATTGGGTTAAAGCTTACCATTATAATATTATAACTGATCTGTTTAAAGAAAAAACACACAGCATAGTTAATGAAGTAGAAGTATTATTTGCTGGGTTAGATAGTTTTATAATACATAATAGATCTACAGATTATAATTATGTTTATGATCAAATAGTGCCTATTGCAGAGCTAATTTCAACTAAAATTGTTGGTTTTTATTTAAATGATGTTGGTATTGTCAATTCATGGATAGATGTTAGAGAATATATAAAAACAAATAGTGATTATAGAGATGCTAAAGTTGATTGGGAGTTAACTGAGCAAAATATCAAAACCAATATTTTACCTAAAAAATTATATGTCACTCAAGGGTTTTTAGCAGGAGAAATTGAAGGGAATAATTCGACTTTAGGTAGAGAAGGTTCAGATTATTCTGCCGGAATTTTCGCCTATTGTTTAAATGCAAAAAGCTTAACTATTTGGAAAGATGTTGAAGGTGTTTTAAATGCTGACCCACGTTATTTTAAAGAAACACAATTATTACAACAAATATCATACACAGAAGCAATAGAATTGGCTTTTTATGGCGCATCAGTAATACACCCTAAAACATTACAACCTTTACA
Source organism: uncultured Flavobacteriaceae bacterium (assembly GCA_964463085.1). Lineage (GTDB taxonomy): Bacteria > Bacteroidota > Bacteroidia > Flavobacteriales > Flavobacteriaceae > Aureibaculum. The sequence continues at coordinate 6,007 of CAYXAZ010000043.1, forward strand.
GAAAAAAGAGATTCCGCTATATGTTAAATCATTTGTTGATCCTGAAAATGGTGGTACCACGGTTAGCAGAGGTGCACATTTACTACCAGAAACACCTTGTTTTATTGTAAAGAAAGGTCAGATATTATTATCTATTTCTTCAATAGATTTTTCATTTATAGTTGAACGAAATATCAGTGAAATATTTGAACTGTTACATCAAGCTAAGATGAAAGTAAATTTAATTCAAAATTCTGCAATTAGTTTTTCGGTGTGTATGGATGATAAGTTCAATAATTTTGATGAATTGTTAAGTAAATTAAGAAATAAGTTCAACATTAATTTTGATAAAGAAGTATCATTATATACAATCAGGCACTTTGATGAAAGTGCCATTCTAAAAATTGAAAATAATAATAAAGTATTGTTAAAACAATTAACTAAAGAGACAGTTCAAATTGTTATTCAATAAATTTTATATCTTTGGTAGCCGTCTAAAAAATCTAATATTTTATGGGTCTAGTATCTGCCAAAGAAATTGCCAGTGTTATCAATCTCGAAAAATACGGGTTTTTAGGTACTTTTATTGGATGGATACTTTTAAAAACACTGCGTATATCTAGGATCAATCGATTCTATGAAAAACATAAAAATAAAAAAGATGTAGCATTTTTAAATGCTATTTTAAATGAATTTCAGATAGATTTTGAGATTCCTGAAGAAGATTTAAATCGTATTCCTAAAGATGGTCCTTTTATAACAGTTTCAAATCACCCACTTGGCGGTATTGATGGTGTTTTATTGCTGAAGTTATTGGTAGAGAAAAGACCAGATTATAAAATTATTGCTAATTTTTTATTGCATAGAATTGAGCCCTTGAAACCTTATGTGATGCCTGTAAATCCTTTTGAAGATAGAAGGGAAGTAAAATCAAGTGTTGCAGGTATAAAAAATGCATTATTGCATTTAAGAGATGGAAACCCGCTGGGCATTTTTCCGGCCGGAGAAGTTTCTACTTATAAAGATGGTAAATTAATAGTTGATAAACCTTGGGAAGAAGGTGCTGTAAAACTAATTTATAAAGCTAAAGTTCCTATTATTCCAATTTATTTTCATGCTAAAAACAGTAGGTTATTTTATTTTTTATCGAAAATTAGTGATACACTACGAACCGCTAAATTACCTTCTGAAGTATTATCTCAAAAAAGTAGGGTTATTAAAGTAAGAATTGGAAAACCCATTTCGGTAAAAGCTCAGGAAGAATATGAAAATATTGATGATTTTCATGCTTTTTTACGTAAGAAAACATATATGTTGGCGAATCCTTTTGAGGTAAAAACGTCTTTGATTAAAACACCATCATTAAAAATTCCTAAACAACCAAAGAAGGTTATTCCGCCAGTTTCACCTACTAAAATTAATAAAGAAGTTGAAAAGTTAAGAGAAAATGATTCTAGGTTATTAGAAAGTAAAAATTATGAAGTTTTTTTTGCTGATAGCCGTAAAATACCAGCTATTTTACGTGAAATAGGTAGACTGAGAGAGATTACTTTCCGTGAGGTTGGTGAGGGTACTAATAATGCTATTGATTTAGATAAGTATGATAATTTTTATCATCATATGTTTTTATGGGACAGTGTTAAGAATGTTGTTGTAGGTGCTTACAGAATGGGCTTAGGATATGATATTTATAAAAAACATGGTATAGACGGGTTTTATATAAATACCTTATTTAGGGTTGAACCCGAACTATATAGTATGATGGAAGAAACCATTGAAATGGGACGTGCCTTTGTCATCAAAGAGTATCAGCAAAAACCGATGCCGTTATTTTTATTGTGGAAAGGAATTGTACATGTTACTTTGCGATATCCTGAATATAAATTCTTGATGGGTGGCGTGAGTATTAGTAATCAGTTTTCTAATTTTTCAAAATCGTTAATGATTGAGTTTATGAAGTCACATTATTACGACCCTTATTTGGCACAATATATTCACCCTAAAAAAGAGTATAAAGTCAAATTAAATGATGCTGATAAAGATTTTGTTTTTGATGCCAGTAAAGCCGATATGGTAAAGTTTGATAAGATCATTGATGAGTTAGAACCAGGGAGTTTACGAATGCCGGTTTTACTTAAAAAGTATGTGAAACAAAATGCAAGGTTATTGGCATTTAATGTAGACCCTAAATTTAATAATGCCGTTGATGGTTTGATGTATATTAAAATCTCTGATATTCCAGACAGTACTGTAAAACCGGTAATGGAAGAGTTTCAAGCTGAATTAGAAAGAAAACTTTCTGAAAATGAACTATTGTCTAATTAAGTTGATACAACAATTAGAACTCAAATAGACATAAATAAAAAAGTGCTTACTATTTAAAATAAGCACTTTTGTTTATTTAAAAAATTTAAGATTTAAAACCAAGGTTTTTTGTTGGCTTGATATGTTTGATAAAACTCATCGTCAGATTTTGTTAGGTAAATAATACCTTCGATCAATCCTATAATTCCTGTAGCCATTAAGATAAATGCACCGATGGCAATACATAAAGTTGCATACCCAACAACAGTAGCACCTAATAGTATAAGCCCTTCTTTTTGATAACCTAAAATAAATTTATGAACTCCTAATGAGCCAAAAACTATTGCCAGAATACCAGCTAATACTTTTTTATTATCACTACCGGCATTACTTAAATTATCAAAGGCTTCTTTGGCACCTTCTTTAAAATCATTAGCGGTTTCTTTTACTTCATCTCCAAAATCTTTATTTTCTTCTGACATGTTTTTTGGTTTTAGTTAATTAATATAACAAAGCTATGAAAATATTAAATACAATAGCAAGAGTTATAAGGTTTCTTTAAAATTGTGATGCTTAGAAATGTTTAATAAAGCAATTATTTTTTTGTAATCACATTATATGGTTTTACAATATTTTTCACCAAATTATGATCAATTTAACCACGATGGCGTGGATTTGCAATCCGTGCATACTAGCAATGCCCCGCTCCCACACGATCAATGTCATTAAGTTAAGGGTTTATCATCATTGCGAGGAGAAAAAGCGACTAAACAATCTCTTTAATTTTAGCAGATTGCCACGTCCTTCGTCCTCGCAATGATGTTACAAAATAGTATTTTTTCCTTAACTTAATGATATTGCGCTCTCTGCAGGCTGTTTTTTACCACAAAAATTCATATTTCTTGCAATTGTTTTTGTACAAACAGCCCTTTATTTAATAAATTCAAGGCATTTATTTTATCATCTGTAGCAACTAATAATGACATATTATAATTGCTTCCACCATAAGAGATCATTCTAATAGGAATATCTTTTAAGCAATTAATTACTGAGGCACTGATGCCTTTTCCACTTTGTGAAAAATTTCCAGCAAGGCAAATAATACTCATTTGTTTATCAACTTCAACATTTCCAAAAATTTGTAATTCTTTAATGACCTGCTTTAAATGAGTGGTATCATCAATAGTGAGAGATACTGCAATTTCAGATGTGGTTATCATGTCTATGGCAGTCTGATATTTTTCAAAAACTTCAAAAATATTTTTCAAAAAACCGTATGCCATTAACATTCTATACGATTTAATTTTTATAGCAATGATTCCGTCTTTTGCTGCAATAGCTCTTACACCTTTACTGTTCGTACAATTCCTGATAGTAGTCCCTTTATCATTTGGGTTGAATGTATTTTTCAGCAATACGGGAATATTGTTTTGTTGGGCAGGTATAATGCTTTGTGGATGTAATATTTTGGCACCAAAATAGGCCAGCTCTGCAGCTTCGTCAAAAGTTATTTCATCGATAGAAAAAGTATTTTCTACGAAACGTGGATCATTATTATGCATACCGTCAATATCTGTCCAAATTTGAATTTCTGATGCTTTAATAGCAGCACCAATCAATGAAGCAGTATAATCACTCCCGCCTCTTTTAAGATTGTCAATTTCTCCGACGTTATTTTTACAAATATAGCCTTGAGTTATATAAGTAGTATGATTGCTTTCCTGACCTAGAATTATTTTTAATTGGTTTTTGATATTTTCAATATCTGGTTCACCTTGTTCATCGATAGACATAAAATCTAAGGCAGAGATAAGTTTAGATTCATTTCCTATTTGTGCTAGATAGATATGAAATAGATTTGTCGAGATAATCTCACCTTGAGCCAAAATGATCTTTTCATTTTCAATTCCATTATTTGTAAGTAAGCGTAAATAATCAAAATTATTTCGGATAAAAGTCAATGCTTTTAGCTGATAATATTCAGACAAAAATAAGTTGTCAATTAAAATATGATAGTTAGATTCAAGTTCATTTATCAATAGGGTCACTGCTTCTTTTTTATGTTCGGTTAATAAATCATTGATACTTACCAATGAATTGGTTGTTCCAGACACAGCAGATAAAACCACAATCTTAGGTTCTTGACAAGCATTTACAATGTTAGCTACTTTTTTAATGTTTGTAGCATTACCAACTGAGGTGCCTCCAAATTTTAATATAATCATGATGATTAATTTTTAACAAAAATTGTTAAGAATCATTAGATGTGCAATTTTTTGAACTACTTTTACAAATTATAACAAAAAGTTTAAATTTAAACATGAATCCATCACTAACTAGAGCTCTGTTCTGTACCTTCAATTAAAGCATTGCTTTAATTTAGAGGACTAGCGTAACTTCTGATTTAGAAAAAAGAGTTATAAATCATTGTGATAACAATAAATAATAAAAAAGAATGAAAACCATTCAGCAAGCAGTTACTACTATTATCAATAAAACGCCTTTTATTGAAGAAGCATTATATGATAAACTGATTAATGTATCATCTTTAGCAAGAATAATTAAACCGGAAGTAGAACAGATTCTAAAGAAAGAAATTAAAGATGGTGCTATAATGATGGCTATAAATCGTCTATCACCTTCAAGTGTCTTGAAAACCAGAAGAAACATAAAAAAGATTGCACTTTCTTCGGGCGACTTTATCATGCGATCTGATCTGTGTGATTACACTTTTAAAAATACACCTACATTAATTCAAAAGATCACAAAATTGTTAAATGATATTGGTAGTGATAGTGATAACTTTTTTACCATTTCACAAGGAGTATTTGAAACTAATATTGTTATTAGTAAAAAGTTACAGCCTAAAATGGAAGAAATTTTTAAAGATGAAATTTCACTATATTCAATAACTAATTTGGCATCTATTACTATAAAATTGCCAAAATCTAATGTAGAGCAATCTGGTGTTTATTATTTTATTTTAAAACAATTAGCTTGGGCTGATATACCTGTACAGGAAGTTATTTCTACTACACACGAAATTACAATAGTAGTAAAAGAAACAGATATTAAACAAGCTTTTTCAATTTTAATGGATATGAAACTTTCTTAGATTCATAGACCTCACAGGTTTTAATCCCGAAATTTCGGGACTGTGAGGTCTTTTATATTTACTTTGGTTGAAAGATTTAAGTAAAGATACTCACTTTAAGAACGGCTTTTTCCAACGCTGTTTTATGTTGTTTTAAAGTTTGATTATCCCAATTAAAAACAGTTTTAAATTCTTTAAGGATTGGTTCTTTTAACTTCTCAAGACTTTTAATATCAAAATAGAGTTTACCGGTTCTTCTTATAAAAAAATCTAAAGGAGTTTGTGTCATTTCATTGTTGATGCAAAACCATAATTCAGCTTTAGCCAAACGAATTTCAGGATCTTCTTCATTTAATTCAGTGAATTTTTTAAGAATAATATCTGTTTGTTTACCGTAATTATAAACTAAATAATTGGCATCAATTTTGGTAAAATCATCAGATTTGATCTGTTTAAAAATTTTATTCTGATAGTTTAACACTTCTTTAAAGTTTTTAAATTTCCCGCCACTTAATGCTATATTATGTGTTGATACATCATCAAATTTAACATCAAAGCGATTATTGTACTTTTTACAAACTAAATCGACAATACGTTCTGCCATTTTTCGGTATCCGGTAAGTTTACCTCCGGCAATAGAGATTAATTCTGTATCAGACACAAAAATCTCATCTTTCCGAGAAAGCTCTGAAGCAGATTTTCCTTCTTCATGAATTAAAGGACGCAATCCTGCCCAGCTAGATTGTACGTCATCTAAGCTTAAATTAATAGAGGGAAACATATTATTTACAGCACTTATTAAGTACATTGCATCTGTGGTTGTAACTTCAACTTTGTTTTTATCTTGCTGAAAATTGGTATCAGTTGTGCCTATATAAGTTACTTTTCCTCTGGGGATGGCAAACATCATTCTTCCGTCAGGGACGTCAAAATACACAGCATGTTTAATAGGTAATTTTTTATGAGGGAAAACCAAATGAACGCCTTTGGTTAAATGTAAACGTTTACCGGTTTTTGAATGATTGATTTGCCTAAGCTCGTCAACCCATGGACCAGTAGCATTCACTACATATTTTGCGTTTATATTAAACTCTTGATTTGTAATGCTATCAAAAGCTTTAATACCTCTAACTTTTTCTTCTTTATAAATAAACTCAAGAGCTTCACAATAATTTATGGCTGTTGTATTATAATTTAAGGCTGTTTTTAAAACCTCAATTGTTAAACGAGCATCATCAGTTCTGTATTCAGCATAATAACCGGCACCTTCTAAAATAGTTTCTGGCAGCAATGGTTCTGTTTCTAAGGCTTCTTTTTTACTGAGCATTTTGCGTTTGTCATCACCTTCTACACTTGCTAAAATGTCATATATTTTTAAGCCTATAGAAGTTAACCATGAACCATAAGTACCACCTTTTATCAAGGGCAATACCATTTTCTCAGGGATTACTAAATGTGGTGCTAGTTTGTGAACAATAGCACGTTCTGAACCCACTTCTTTAACCAGCCAAAAATCGAATTGTTTTAAATAACGAAGTCCACCATGAATTAATTTGGTTGATTTACTACTGGTACCAGAAGCAAAATCATTTTTTTCAATGAGTGCAACTTTCATGCCTCTTGAAGAAGCATCCAACGCAATACCTGCTCCGGTTATACCACCACCAATAATAAGTAAATCAAATTCTTCGGATGCTAATTTGTTGTTAATTAATGTTCTATGTAATGTTGAGAAACTATTCATTTTCCCAATTCATAGTTCTTTTTACAGCTTTTTGCCATCCTTTATATAATTTTTTGCGTTGCTGATCTTCCATAGCCGGAACAAATCTTCTTTCTATTTTTTTGTTTGAAATAATGTCTTGCTGTTTCCATAATCCGATAGCAATTCCGGCAAGATAAGCCGCTCCTAAAGCTGTAGATTCAATATTTTTTGGTCTTTCAATCTCTGTATCAAGGATGTCAGATTGAAATTGCATCAACACATTATTAGCACAAGCACCACCATCCACTTTCAGTGAAGACAATTCAATTTTACTGTCTTCTTGCATGGCATTTACCAAGTCTTTGGTTTGGTAGGCCATAGATTCTAAAGTGGCTTTTACTAAATGATTTTTACCAGTATCTCTAGTTAAGCCAAAGATGGCTCCTCGCGCATACATATCCCAATAGGGAGCGCCCAATCCAGCAAAAGCAGGAACAACATAAACAGGATTATCACCATCAACTTTCGCGGCAATGGCTTCACTCTCTTCAGCAGATTTTATCATTTGTAATCCGTCACGCAACCATTGAATGGCAGCTCCGGCAATAAACACACTACCTTCTAAGGCATAATACACTTTATTATCAATTCCCCAAGCAATGGTAGTAAGTAATCCGTTTTGTGAATATTGCAAATTCTCACCGGTATTCATTAGCATAAAGCAACCTGTTCCATAGGTGTTTTTGGCTTCTCCTTTATCAAAACAGGCTTGACCAAATAACGCGGCTTGTTGGTCACCTGCAATACCGGCTACAGGTATTGTAAGGTTGTCATATTCAAAATCACCAAAATGAAAACTTGATGGTTTTACTTCAGGTAACATATTTTTAGGAATGTCTAATGCTGCGAGTAGTTTCTCATCCCATTCTAATGTTTTGATATTAAAAATCATAGTACGCGATGCGTTAGAATAATCTGTAGCATGTACTTTACCGTTGGTTAAATTCCATAATAACCAAGTATCAATAGTGCCAAATAGTAATTCACCTTTTTTAGCAAGTACTCTTGCACCATCAACATTATCTAAGATCCATTTAATTTTTGTGCCCGAAAAATACGAATCAATTACTAAGCCTGTCGTTTTTTTAACATGCTCTTCCAAGCCTTGACTTTTTAAGTCTTCACAAATAGGAGCAGTTCTTTTGTCTTGCCAAACAATGGCGTTATAAATTGCTTTTCCTGTTGATTTATTCCATACGACGGTAGTTTCGCGTTGGTTGGTAATTCCTATTCCGGCAATAGAGGTGACATCAATATTATTGTCTTTTATCAAATTTTTAAAAGTAGCTAATTGTGAGTCTAAAATTTCTTGAGGATTGTGTTCTACCCAACCTGATTTTGGAAAAATTTGCTCAAATTCTTGTTGTGCAATAGCAACTTGACGTCCGTTTTCATCGAATAATACTGAACGAGAACTGGTAGTACCTTGGTCTATGGCAATGATATATTTTTTTGACATAATTAATTATTTTTTTCAGATTTAAGCCCTTTTACTACTGCGAAAATTAAGACAAGAATTGCGATAGCAACTACAATCCAATACCTTAGTTGTAAGTCGTTTTTATAGAGCATTTGGTATGCTGCGCCACCTAATAAACTTCCTAGAAATGGACCGAATATAGGTATGGGTGCGTATTTCCAATCAGAACTTCCTTTTTCATGAATTGGCATTAAAAAATGTGCAATTCTCGGACCTAAATCTCTTGCCGGATTGATAGCGTATCCTGTTGTTCCTCCAAGACCAAATCCGATAAGCATAATCAAAGCACCAACTACTAACGGGTTTAACCCTTCAGTAAAATTATTTGTACCTATAAAAAGCAATGCAAAAACGAGCATTGCAGTACCTATCATTTCACTTACAAAATTATGAATGTATGAGCGGATGGCTGGTACCGTGCTAAATACCGACAGTTTAGAAATTTTATCTTCAGTTTTTGACCAATGTGGTATATAATAAATCCACACTAGAGTGGCACCTCCAAAAGCACCTAGTATTTGAGCAATGATATAGCCTGGAACTTTTTCCCAAGGAAATTCTCCAACAAAAGCAAGCCCTAAAGTTACTGCAGGATTAATATGTGCACCACTAATACCACCAACTGCATAAATGGCAAAAGCAACAGTAATACCCCAAGCTACTACGATAGTATTCCACCCTGAATTTTCTGATTTTGAGCCTTTTAAAAGTACACCTGCAACAACACCACCACCAAATAAAATAAGTATAAAGGTTCCTAAGAATTCTGCAACATATATTGACATATTATATAATTTTTAATCTAAAATATATAATTTTTTCAAACTAATACGTCAAATCTGTATTGAATGCATAAAAACCAGTTATGTTGATACTATATCAAGAATCTTGGACAAGTAATAAAAGAATCAGGAGGTTAAAGAAAATGTTAAAAAAATGATAACAATTTTCAGACAAAATCTTCGTTAAATTATTGAACTATAACTATAAACTTATGAAACATTCTTTTTTACTTTTACTCTTTTTAACATTTTCTTTAATTTCTTGTTCTTCTGATGACGACACTGAAACACCCTCTCAAAATGAAGTTACTTATACAAATAACATAAAATCAATTATTGACAGCAGTTGTTTAAATTGTCACGGAAACCCTGTAACAAATGGAGCGCCGATGTCTTTAACGAATTTTGATGAGGTTAAAGATGCAGTAATAAATAAAGATTTAATAGGTAGAGTAGAAAATGGATCAATGCCACTTGGTGATACTCCTTTAACACCAGCTCAAGTAAAAGCAATTAAAGATTGGAAAGTAGCTAATTATCCTCAATAAAAGACAACAATTTTTAGTTGGTTTCATTATCAGCAAAGACACTTTTTTCTTTTTGAAAGTCAAATGTTGTTTTTTAATGACAGCGAAAAATTTAAAAGCAGATTTGATATCAACCCAAGTAAATTGATGCGAAAACAGGATGTTTAATTTAGGTTAAGCTTCAATTTTAACTTTAGTGCCGCTAAAATCGGCATTGCCTGTTAGTTCGTCAATTTTATTGTTATCGGTTAAATCGTTTAAACTCACACCAGCATTTTGTTGAGCAATTGTGATGTTAGTTCCTTTTCGGTGATGACCCCATCCATGGGGAATACTAACAACACCTTGCATCATAGTATCTGTTATTTCTATAGGAAGTTTTACCTGCCCTACATTTGACGTTACTGTAACAGTTTGACCATCTTTAATACTAAGTGTATGGGCATCATTTGAGTGTATTAGTAATGTACAACGTTTTTTGCCTTTTACCATTCGTTCACTATTATGCATCCAAGAATTATTAGAACGTAATTGTCTTCTGCCAATTAATGCATATGGATAAGTTGTATCATCATTTTTCCACTTAAGTAATTTCTTATTTAAACGTTCTAAATCTTTTATAAATAATGGATGTGCTAATTCTACTTTTTTGTCAGCAGTAAATAAGCGTTCAGGTAATTGTGGTTTTAAAGCACCGAAATCTAATCCATGAGGGTGTTTTTTTAGTTCAGCAACTGATAGTTTAGGCTCTCTGTAGCTACTAAATTGTAGCATATAATCTAAGGTTTGTTCTAAATTTTCTGGATTTTCTTTACCGCTCAATCGTGTTGTTAGTTCTTTTAAAACTTCCCAGTCATGGCGTTGTTCTTCAGTTTTCTCAAAAAGAACTTCTGAATATTTTGCCGTATTTCTAATCGCAAATTGATGAAAAACCAAATCATATAATGGTGTTTCTAAACCTGTGGTTGTCGGTAAAATAATATCAGCATATTTTGTGGTTTCGTTGAGGTAAATATCTATGGCAACCATAAACTCTAAAGATTTAAATGCTTCTTCTAGTCGCTTACCATTCGGAGTTGATAATACCGGATTCCCAGCAATGGTAACCATCGCTTTTATTTGATTATCGCCGGGGGTTAAAACTTCATCAGCTAGTGTAGCAACAGGAAATTCTCCTGTGAATTCAGGTAATTTATGAACATTACTTTGTCTTTTATTAAAACTGCCTGTTTTACCGGTCATTTTAGACATTCCTACAATATCAATTGCCGGCAACGTAAAAAGTGCACCTCCTTCAACATCTAAATTACCTGTTATACAATTTAGAACATTTACCAACCATTGACATAAACCACCAAATTCTTGAGTAGAAAGTCCTAACCTACCATAACAAACTGCAGTTTTTGAAGTAGCAAACTGATGTGCTAATTGTTGAATGTCTTTTAAGTTAACTCCTGTAATTTCAGCTACTTTTTTTGGAGGGTATTGCTTTGCTATTTCTTTAATAGTTTCCCAACCATTTATATGACCTTTTGTTGTTAAACTTTGATTAAAAACTTCATGAATTAAAGCCAATAATAAGAAGGCATCGGTACCCGGTTTTATATGAAAATGTTGGTTGGCAATTTTAGAGGTTTCAGTAAATCTGGGATCTATTACAACAACTTGACCTCCTCGTTTTTTAATAGCTTTTAGCCTGTTTGAAAAATCAGGAGCTGTCATGATACTTCCGTTTGATACTGCAGGGTTGCCTCCCATGATCAACATAAAATCTGTACGATCAATGTCAGGAATAGGAAACATCAAATAATGCCCAAACATCATTAATGAAGCAAAATGATGTGGTAATTGATCAACCGAAGTAGCCGTATATTTTTGATTTGAACCAATGCTTTGCATAAAAGGAGCACCAAACGCCATGAGTCCGATATTATGTACAGTTGGGTTACCACGATAAGAACCAACTGCATTTTTGCCATACTTTTTTTGAATGGATCTTAGCTTTTCAGCAACTTCATCATAGGCATCTTCCCAAGAAATTTCTTCCCAACCTGTTGCTGTTTTTTTGATAGGAGTTTTAAGGCGGTCTTTGTCATGATATAGATCTTGTAAAGCGACAGCTTTCGGACAAATATGCCCTCGACTAAAGGTATCTTTTTTGTCTCCTTTAATTGATAAGACTTCTTTTCCATTATGTTTAATTTCTAATCCACACATAGCTTCACAAAGATTGCATGTGCGGTAATGTGTTTGTATATTACTCATTATTCTATAGTTTGACAAGCTATCAATCCGCCATATTCTAAGGCAATAGTTCTGTCATTGGCTATTTTTTGATATTCAGGACTTGTTATAACTCCTAAAAAATGATTTGTAGATGGGTATTCTACTATAAAGATCATATCAGGTTGGTCGTTAGAATCTCCAATAACAGTTGTTGCAACTGCCCCTTTCCAGATTAATTTAGCTTTTGCTTTACCGATAAATGCCTGAGTGTTTTTATAATACCTAGTGTAAGCTTCTTGACCGGTTTCGTTACCGTTTTCAGTTTTAGTTTTAAATTTGAGAATGTTTACCATAACCACCGGTGTATCTTTAGGATACGCCATTAACTGTGCTATTTGTTCTTGTGAAGGTTTTATTTGAGTAAGTTGCATACTATATAAGATTAATGTTAATTTTAAGTAGAGGAAGATATGAATCATTCCTTACATAAGAATAATCAAAAACAATCGTAATTCAAAAATCACTGGATCGCAAATACGAGCTATTCTTCTAAATCTTTACGATTTTTCATTCTATAATAGATTATATATGCAAAAACTACTAGAATAACAAAAGGTAAATAAGTGCCAATTACTACACCAATTTCATAACCACTATCAGGAGCGTTTTTAATTTTTTCTTTAATATCTTCTACCTGTAGTAAAATTAAAATTAAGCTCATTTTTTAAACTTTTGAAGTGCTTTTTTAGTAGTATCCGATAAAACTAGTTTACCACTTATAATTGCTCTCTCTTTTAGAAGTTCATCCCAGTCTTCTGTACCTTCCCAAAATACTTTTTTTAGTGCTGTTAATGCTTCGGGGTTATAATTTGCTAGCTTTTGAGCTAAAATAGCAACATATTCATCCATATCTCTTGTAGTTTCAAAAACTCTTGAGAATAAGCCTTTATCTTTTGTCCAGTATGCAGTATGCCAATCAGTTGCATCTAATGTAAGCTTGCTAAATGTAGCTAAGCCAGTTTTACGTGTTATTGCAGGCTCAATAACAAAAGGACCAATACCGATGGTTAATTCTGAAAGTTTGATGTCGGCTTTTTCAGTAGCAAAACAATAATCGGTTGCTGCAATAATACCAACGCCTCCTCCAACTGCTTTTCCTTGTACTCTACCAATAATCAATTTTGAACACTTTCGCATTGCGTTGATAAGATTAGCAAAGCCCAAAAAGAATTGTTTGCCTTCTTCAAAATCAGTAATTGCGATAAGTTCATCAAAAGAAGCACCTGCACAAAAAGCTTTTTCACCCTCACTTTGTAAAATAATAACATTTACATTAGAATCATCACTTAAGCGATTGATATTTTCTATCAATCTATTGAGTAATGATGTAGGAAATGAATTGCTTGCAGGATGGTAAAAAGTTACCGTGGCAATGTTATCTCTAAGACTCGTTAATACAGTTCCATTCATTATTGTAGTTCTTGAAGTGTTGTTCCGTTAGCAGTCACATTTCTATCAATTTTTCGCATCAACCCTTGTAATACTTTTCCAGGACCAACTTCTGTAAATTCAGTAGCACCGTCAGTTATCATTTGTTGTATAGATTGTGCCCAACGCACAGGAGCAGTGAGTTGTTTTATTAAATTCTTTTTAATATCAGCAGCATTTTTTATTGCACTGGCTGGTACATTTTGATAAATAGGACAAGTAGGCTCATTAAAAGTACTGTTTTCTATGGCTGAAGCCAATTCTTCGCGGGCGGGCTCCATTAGTGGAGAATGAAAAGCACCGCCAACGGGTAATACTAATGCGCGTCTGGCACCTTTTTCTAATAAAGATTCACAAGCTTTATCAATTGCTTCAATCTCACCCGAAATAACTAATTGCCCTGGGCAGTTATAATTAGCTGCAACGACTATACCATCAGTCATGGTACAAATTTTCTCAACGACGTCATTTTCTAGACCCAATACTGCTGCCATAGTTGAAGGTTGTAATTCACAGGCTTTTTGCATAGCTAATGCTCTTTGAGAAACTAATTTTAAAGCTTCTTCAAAATTTAAAACACCATTTGCAACCAATGCTGAAAATTCACCTAATGAGTGACCGGCAACCATTTGCGGTTTAAAACTTTCGCCTAAAGTTTTAGCCAAAGCTACCGAATGTAAAAAAATAGCGGGCTGTGTTACTTTAGTCTCTTTAAGTTGTTCAGTTGTACCTTCGAACATAATATCTGTAATAGAAAACCCTAAGATAGTATTAGCCTCTTCAAAGAGTTGTTGTGCGATAGGTGATTTTTCATATAGGTCTAAACCCATACCTGAAAATTGTGCTCCCTGACCTGGAAAAATATATGCGTGCATTTATAATTTGATTATAAGTTGTGCTACAAAAATAGAGAATTTGTATGTAACATTTATTTTATATTTTAGTAAATCATGAAGATATCACAAAAATTACTGGCTTATAAAATATATTTGGCTTTAGCGGCGTTATTTATCACTTCTTTAGTAGTTTCTAATTTGATTTTTCAAAAATTCTTTTATTGGGATTTTTTTGGTCTGTATACCTTTAAAATATCTGTAGGTATTTTACCATATCCAATTACTTTTTTAATTACTGATTTAATTTCAGAGATCTATGGAAAGAAAAAAGCCAATCGAGTAGTTATAGTTGGTATTTTTGCTTCTTTTTTTTCAATGGCAATTATATATGTTGCTAATAATGTTCCTGCGATTGATACTTCGCCAATAGGAGATGAATTGTTTACAAAAATCTTTGGTTTATCACCAATTGCTGTATTGGCATCAATGATCGCTTATTTATTAGCCCAATTTATCGATATTCGAATTTTTCACTTTTGGAAAGATTATACCAATGGAAAACATTTGTGGTTACGTAATAATTTCTCAACTTTTACCTCTCAATTTATTGATACCTTAACGGTTATATTATTATTGTGTTCTTTTGGCGTTTTACCTTGGAGTATATTTTATGACTTACTAATAAGTGGATTTTTATTTAAAGTGTTAATTGCCTTATTAGATACTCCAATTTTATATTTAGCAGTTTATTATTTTAGAAAATTATTTAATCTAGCAATAGGAGAGGAAATTGATTTAGATACTTAAACTCGCTTTATGCATTAGAAAAACTATTACGTCTTTCAATCACTGCAAAATATACCACTTCGTTGCTTTTTGAAGCTTAACCGTAGCCCTTCGACTCCAGCTCAGGGTAAACTGCTACACTAAAACTTCAAAAAAGTCATATTTTATTATGCTTTCAAGCCTCATTACGCTTCTCTCATACATAAAGCGAGTTAAACAATTTTGTTTTTAATAGCATAAATTACCAATCCGATTCTATTTTTTACTTCTAATTTTTTAAAGAGTTGCTCACGATACCCATCAATGGTTTTCGGGCTTAAATTCATAACATTCGCAATTTCTTTATAGGTCATTTCAGTACTTGCCAATTTTAAGAATTCTAACTCTCTTTCTTGGAGTTTAATGTCTGTTTTTTTCTTAGCATCTGGATGTAGCGAACCTACCAAGGTGTCAGAAACTCTTTTGGTATGATAAAACCCTTCTTTAAGTACACTATTTAATGCTTCTAATAAAATATCAGGATGTATATCTTTTAGCAAATATCCTTTTGCTCCATTTCTAATCATTTTTAAAATGGAGTTTTCATCATCATCCATAGATAAGGCTAATACCTTAATGCTAGGAAAATTCTTTTGTAGCCAATAGGTTGTTTCAGCACCATCCATAATTGGCATATTCATATCCATCAAAGCAATTTCAGGTAAACGGGAAGCTTTATTCAAAATATCTATAAATGTTTGACCATTATTTGCTTCATGTGTAACTTCAAAATGATCAAAAGTATTGATCAATCCTTTTAGCGACTGAGCGAAAAGTAGGTGATCATCAATTATGGCAATTGTATGTTTACTCATTTTCTTTTGTTAATGGATAGGTTAAAGTTAGTGAAACTCCTTTATCTTTTTCTGATTTTAACTTTAATTCTGTGGAGATTAATTTAGCTCTGCTTTTCATATTTAGTAATCCGGAACCTTTTTGTATTGTTCTTTCATCAAAACCAACACCAAAGTCTTGAGCTTTTATAATTAAACAAATATCTGAAAAAATTAGTGTAACATTTAGCTTAGCAGTTTTTGAATGTTTTAGAGAATTAGATAAAAATTCTTGTAAAATTCTAAATAAGATGATCTCATCTTTTTGATTAATGGGAATCGATTTTCCTTCAATAGTAAAAGTAGCTCTGATAAAATTCAAACGATTGAACCTGTCAACTTCTAATTGTATGGCTTCTTCTAAACCGATATTTTTTACCACCTCAGGATTTAATAACTTTGATAAGCTTCTTATCTCTTGTAAACTTTTAGAGATAATTTGACCTGTTTCATCAACTAAAGTTTTTTGATTTTCAGCCAATCCCGGTTGTAACATATTTAATTGCATTTTGGCAACGGAAAGTAGTTGCCCTACGTTATCATGCAACTCCCAGCTAATATTTTGTAAAGTTTGCTCTTGTGTTTCTAGTTGTGCTTTGATAATTTCTTCTTCAAAACGCTGTTTTGCTTCATTTTGTTCAAATAAAAATTTAACTTTTCTGTTTTGAAAAATACTAAAAATAATAATAATAACAACAATTAATAATACAACAGTTAATGTTGTTATTAAAATTAAGATTGTTGTATTTCCTTGTTCCAAAATATGATTACTAGTTTAAGAAAGATAATTATTTAGATGTAAAGGCTGACAATTTATTTCTGATGATATTACGTAAGGTTTTATTATCAATCAATAACTTATTCTTTAGATGTTGAAAAATAGCAAATAAAACTATCATAGCAATAGTAAATACTAATACTATGATAGTAGTTATTATGATGATCAATGTTACTCTTTCTTGCTCCATATAAAACCGAATGTAAAAATTAGGTACATAAGTATTGCTAAAATATACATGATAAGAAATAGCTTATGAATTCGAATTCCAGGTATCAATGCATAACCATTCATTTCAATTGAAAAAGGTATTGTTCCTGCATAAAATAATAATAACCCTATACTAATCCAAAACAGTAGCGTTTTGTGAAAGAGCACTATTTTTTCTGACCTTAATAACTCTATAAAATAAAAAACAATAGCTCCTATTGTAAAAAAAGAACCAATTATGTACGGTAACTCAGACCATTCTAAGATAAAATTTTGTAGAACACTCCAATTAATTATAGATATGATTATATAACTTATTATAAATATTTTAATCCAAAACTTATAATTTAAATTTTTAATAGATCTAAAATAGATATAAAATAAAGTTATAAAAGTTATAATTTCTAAAAGATTAAACATCCATAAATTATATTTTTGACCGCTTTTATCTATATAAATTAGAACCTCATTTTCATTTGTATATAAACTAAAAAACTCAGTAATCGTGATATACCATAGTAAATATAAAAAATACTTTAGAGGCGTATGTTTATACTTATAAAAGTATATAGTACCTATAATGGCAGCTATAAGCACAGAAAACTTTACAGATTCTTTAATTAGTGATATGGATAAATCAATTGTCAATTCTTAATTATTGTTGCCCTCCAGGAGGCGTACCTCCTCCGCGATTTAACAATAGACCATCATTTTGTACTATTGTAGTAAAAAAACTTGCCTTATTTACTTTTCTATTTTGTTGAGTTTGATTTTTATTCAAAGCATCTTTTAAATAGACTACTTTTTCATTATCACCTTCTTTCACTAAAGTATAACCAGATTGTTTACTATCTTTCTTAGTGGTTGGTGCAATAAAAAATGTTTGATGGTTTTTTTCATCACCTAATCCTTTATTATTAGGATAGACACTAAAATAAAACTTTAATCCATCTGGTTTTATATGGTTTTCAGCTGATTTTTTTTCAACAAAAGCTATATAATCTTTAATGGTTTTTAAATCAAACCAAACGGTTCTTGTGTCTTCAAATTTATTATCATTATATAATTTTTGAAGCGTATCTTTGGTTATTGCAATTCGTTGCTCTTCATAGTTTTTATACATGACAACGGCATCGTCCAGTTTGATAAGATGAGACAACAATTCTTTTGAGGGTTCTTCATTTTCTTGATCGGGCTTTTGACTATTATTACAAGAAATGATAAATGCTGTGAAGACAAAACACATTAAAAAAGTGATTCTCTTTGAAAATTTAAGTTTAAAAGTTTTCATAATAAATGGTTTAAAATTAGATAACTGCAAATTACTAATTAATAGGTAGATGAAAAAAGGGGATTTTTCCCCTTTTTGTTTGGGGAAAAATCCCCTTAAAATTCAGGAATTTTCCTCTTGCCTGAGATTTAATAATAGCTCAAATTTGTAATCGAAAAAGAAATAAAGAGTGAATGAAGAATTTTTAGAAATGTAGTAACAAAAATTAATTTCCTTTCTCCACTATGAAAAAGATTTAGACTATGAAAAAGGTTAACACTACGGGAAAATTGCTATGAATTAGTTTATATTTTTAAAAATTCTTCATTTATTAATAGAAAAATCTACAACATATCCCTCGCTTCCACGAACATTAAACACTGTGTCATCTTCAAAAATAAGGTATTGACCTTTGATACCCTTTAAAATACCTTTGTAGTTCGGAGTCTTACCAAGATTTAAGCTTTTTAACTTTGTAGGGTACTTTAACACAGGAAACTCAACAGGTGTTTCTTTAGAATTATCTTCTAAATAATATTGTTTCGCTTCTTCAGGAATATAAGCTGATAATTTTTCTTTTTCAGCAAGTAGATCAACATCAAGAACATCATTGGTCAGCATTTTTCGCCAGTTGGTTTTGTCAGAAACGTGTTCCTTTAAAGCTACTTCCGTAATTCCGGCAAGGTATCTATTAGGAGTTTCAACAATTTCAATAGCTTCATGAGCACCTTGATCTATCCAACGAGTAGGAATTTGATCTTTTCTGGTAACGCCAACTTTAACATTGCTTGAATTTGCTAAATAGACAATATGTGGTTGTAATTGCATTCTTTTTTCATAAGCTAAATCTCTATCTTCTTTGTCAAGATGTGCCGTGCTTAATTCCGGACGCATGATCCAATCTGCTGCTTGTGGGATTTCAAAAAAACAACTTTTACAAAAACCTTGCCTGTAGATAGGTTTGTCTAAATGACAATTTAAACATTCGTATTTTAAAAAAGAGATCTCTAAAGTTTTATCTAATACTTGATTCAAGTTGATAAAATCATTTTCCATCATCAAATAATACTGAACAGGTGGTCCTATTTCAGTTCTCATTTTTTTTAATACACCTTTATAGATCATAAATTTCAAATTTCAAGCACCAAAATTACAAATAAAACACAAAATACAAATCACAAATATCAATAGCAATAGATGAGGGGTTATATATTTTAATCCACAAATATTACATATCCTTCGGAGTATTTTGGAATTTGTTATTTGAATTTTGGTCCCGATAGCTATCGGGATTACTTTTTAGAGCTTACAACTCTTATTGTTTTCTTTACTTCTTCCGCTATTTGTCTTGCTTTATTCAGATCTTTATGAACGATGGTTACATGCCCCATTTTACGGAAAGGTTTTGTTATTTTCTTACCATAGATATGTGGTGTAACACCGTCCATTTGTAAAATAATATCCATATTTTTATAAATCACCTCACCCGTATAACCATCCTCTCCTACTAAATTTACCATAACACCGCCAACTTTACTTGAAGTGTCACCCAAAGGTAAGTTTAAAATAGCACGTAAATGTTGTTCAAATTGATTGGTATATGAAGCTTCTATACTGTAATGACCACTATTATGAGGTCTAGGAGCAACTTCATTCACTAATATTTCATCGTCTTGAGTTAGAAATAGTTCAACAGCTAACAAACCAATATGTTTAAAAGATCGTGAAACTTTTAGAGCAATTTCTTGAGCTTTTTTTGTAATTTCTTTAGGTATTCTAGCTGGACAAATTACATATTCAACCTGATTTGCTTCAGGATGAAATTCCATTTCAACAACGGGATATGTTTTTACATCACTTTTAATATTTCTAGCAACAACAACGGCTAATTCGTTTTTAAAAGGAATTAATTCTTCAGTAATACACTCTACATTTGGTAAACCTTCTAAATCAGTATTGGTCTTTACAATTTTAACTCCAGTACCATCATAGCCAAACTGAGCACTTTTCCATACAAAAGGAAAAGATAACACTTCATGTTTTATAGCAGTTAAAATTTCATCAGTAAAAGCAAAACGAGAAAAAGGAGCTGTAGGAATATTATGATCAGTATAAAACAATTTTTGGGTTGCTTTGTTTTGAATTACTCTCAATGTATTTGAAGATGGATAAACATTTATGCCTTCTTTTTCTAATTGTTCTAAAGCATCAACATTTACATTTTCAATTTCTATGGTAAGGGTATTGACTTTTTTTCCGAACTCATAAACAGTGTTGTAATCTAAAAGGTTGCCTTGATAAAATTCATTGCAAATAGCTGCACATGGAGCATCTTTTGAAGCATCTAAAACACAGGTATAAATATCAAATTTTTGAGTTTCGGTTAGTAACATTCTGCCGAGTTGACCTCCGCCAAGAATACCTAATTTAAAGTCAGAAGAAAAATAATCGTTCACTTAAAATACTTTCATACAAAAGTAAGCATCTTCTTTAAAAAGCCCTAAAAATTTGTAATAATTAAAGTCTCTCCGTTTTTAATCACCCTGTATTGTCTGGCGGCAAAAGGTGTACCACTTTGCGGAGATCCATCTAGAATAGAAAAACGACTATCATCACAAGAACAAAGCATTAGTAAGCCGTCAAGGGTCATTGCAGTACATTGATTAGGTGGAATATGCGGACAGGCTCTATCCCAAGCCAAGAATTGATCTGTTGAAAATCTATAAATGATAATTCCGGAAATTCCTCCCGATATAACCGTTGAGCCCCCAACCACTTGTAAATCAACAGTAGTATTCAAAAAAACGGTTTCATTAACAGGTACATTAGGTAAAGTAGTATTACCATCATCAGAAGTTCCACAAGAAAGTAAGCTTAAAAAAAGTATAATCAAGATCAATTGTTTCATCAATTTAACTTTTGTAGTTCAGTGCAAATTACAAATATTTTGTACATTTGTATACGAATCTCAATCGGAATCTTGTTTTCGGCATGAGATTTTTGTTTTTTTAATTAAAAAGATAAGATTATGAGTAAAGTATCATATTATACTGCTGAGGGAATAAAAAAGTTAAAAGAAGAACTAGAGCAATTAGAGCATGTTGAAAGACCTAGAGTTACGAACGCTATTGCCGAGGCCAGAGATAAAGGCGATTTAAGTGAAAATGCTGAATATCATGCTGCTAAAGAGGAACAATCGTTATTAGAATTTAAAATAGCTCAATTAAAAAATGTAGTAGCTTCTGCCAGAGTTATTGATGAGTCACAATTAGATGCTTCCAAAATATTAGCATTGTCAAAAGTTAAAATCAAGAATGTTGCTAATAATATGGAGTTTAACTATAAATTGGTAGCTGACTCTGAATCTGATTTTAAAGCTGGTAAAATATCAGTGAATTCACCTATAGGTAAAGGATTATTAGGTAAAGGTGTTGGTGATATAGCCAAAATTAATGTACCTAATGGTATCATGAAATTTGAGATTTTAGAAATTACTAGATAATAAATTTATAAGTTTCAATGAGAATAAAAAACATTTAATATTAAGTGTATTTGATTTAGAGACAGGAGACAGGAGACAGGAGACAGGAGACAGGAGACAGGAGACAGGAGACAGGAGA
>CAYXAZ010000044.1:0-26931 GCA_964463085.1 uncultured Flavobacteriaceae bacterium
TGATGCTGATGATTATTACAATTACTATTGGTTGTGGGATGTCAGTGATTTGGTAGCGGTAAAAAATGGAACAAAACAACCTTATGAGGTTCGTCCGTACTCATATGGTGTCTTTGATGTACCGTTTCAGACGGATATATATACTGGTGGTACACCTGAGCATCATCCTGTTTTTGGAGGAACCTATGATCCCGCTTCAGGACGATTATATCTGACAGTATACGATGCGGGTAGTACAACTGCCTATGCCAGAATACCTCTGGTCATAGCTTATACATTTAGTTCCCTTTTACCAATCGATGATGAAGTTTTCAGTAATACTATTTCAATTACACCGAACCCTACTTATGATATTTTTACTATTGATTTGGGAGATGATATATTAAAAAAAGCAATTATCTATAACGAACTAGGACAACAAATTAAAGAAACAACTTCAAATGAAGTAGATATTTCAAACTTGTCTATTGGTATTTATTTTGTGAAAATTACTTCACAAAGTGGGAAAGAAGCAACTAAAAAAGTGGTAAAAAATTAGTGCTAACTGTCCTATCCCGTAAACTATCAAAACAAGCCGAAAAATGTATAGACAAGAATAGATTAAAATTCATATAAAGAAAAATGAAAAAATTAAAGTCATTATTAATTGTAATTGGGCTATTATTTACAGTTCAAACATTTGCTCAAGACTGTGACTGTACTATTACCGAGGTGGAAAACAATACTGTTGAGCCATGTAACATTACTATTGGCACCATAGTTAACGTTACAACAGTCAACGAATTTAAGGCTGCCATCAGTCAGGCAAATTCATCAGGAGGTAATATGACCATCTTAATTGCCGATGGTACTTATGAAGTCGCATCTATTTCTTCGTATCCCTACATTACAGCAAGTGATGTAGTTATTAGAAGCCTTAACGGAAACAGAGATACTGTTATACTTACTGGTAGTGGAATGGCAGATGCAGGTGGTGTTGAAATTATAATTTCTGCTCAAGGCAACAATATTACAATCGCAGACCTCACTCTCAAAGATGTCGGTAACCATGCAATAATGGCTGGTGACAACCTATTTGTACACAATGTAAAAATTCAGAATACGTATGAACAGATGATAAAAGGAACTGCTGCGAACGATGGAGCAGATAACGCTACAGTACAATGTAGTTTGTTTGAATACACCGCTGGTGTTGGACCACAATGGTATATTGGAGGTTTAGATATTCATAGAGGGGACAACTGGATAGTAAGAGATAATATTTTTAAAAACATAGCGAGTCCTTCTCAGGCTGTAGCAGAACATGCTGTTCATTTTTGGAATTTTTCTTCAAATAACACTGTAGAAAGAAATTTGATTATCAATTGTGACCGAGGAATAGGTTTTGGTTTGGGTAGTAGTCCTAGCGATGGGGGAATAATTCGGAACAATATGATCTATAACAATGGTTCTGGCATATTTGATGATGTTGGGATTGGTCTAGAAACTTCTCCCGATACTAAAATCTATAATAATACCATTTATATAGATTATCCCAATGCCATTGAGTATCGTTTTGTTACCACTACCAATGTAGATATCTCTAATAATTTGACCAATAAGTTAATTAAATCCCGCAATGGAGGACAAGCTACACTTACCACGAATTACACGAGTGCCCAGAGCAATTGGTTCATGAGTCTATCTTCTGGAGATTTACGTTTGAACTCAAACAACACTACAGTTGTAGATCAGGGAACTACTCTTTCCTATGTAGCGGTAGATATTGACCAAACACCACGCCCACAATCTACCTCTTTTGACATAGGCGCCCACGAATATCTTTCAACTTTATCAGTCAATGATGAAGTTTTCAATAATTCAGTTTCAATAATCCCAAATCCTACTACTGATGTTTTCATAATTGATTTAAAAAATGATGTATTAAAAAGTATAATTATCTACAACGAATTAGGACAGCAAATAAAAGAAACAACATCAAATGAGGTAAATATTTCAAATCTATCTAAAGGCATTTATTTTGTAAAAATCACATCACAGAGTGGTAAAACGGCTATTAAAAAAGTGATTAAAAATTAAAATAAATTATGAAAATACTAATTAACATTATTCAGAATCAATTAAAAAAGGCTATTATATTATTAATTACTTTTTTAATATCATCAATTAGCGTCACAAACGCTCAACAAAACTTTCCACATATTAAAACATTTGGTTTTGATTACATTAGATTTACCGATAGCAACAATGCTTTTCTTGATAATTTAAGATGGTTAGCCAATCATCACGATTGGATTGTAGGTCCTGTTTCAAATTGGCCATCACAAGGTGTTAATTATCTTGATGCCGTAACTTATAATACTATTAAAAATGAGAATCCTAACGCCAAAATAATGAAATATTTGGCCTATCATAGTCTGGCACCTACAACTATGAACTGGTTAGAAAATTGGGCTACCAATAATGAATATGATCCGGAAGACCTATATTACCACTATTATTATGATACAACTATAAATCTCGCAAATGGTAACACACTTACAATACCGGGTTTTGGCGGAGGTTCAGCACAATCTTTAGAAGAAGCAAGACTTCGTGTTAGATGGAATGGCGGTTGGGTAGGTATAAATCCGTCATCACAAGTATTTAGAGAAGCCTTTCAAGAACTAGCACTGCATGTTGTAACCCTTGAAGGAACAACAAATGTTTTTGCTGACGGTCTGTTTCTCGATACTTTTGAAGGAATTATTGAAACAGGAAATTGGACTAGTCATCTGGAAAATACCATTGAAATGAAAGATATTGGTACTACCGAAGATATTTTTACACAGGCAAGAGAAGATCTTGTAAACTCTAAAATTGAATTAGAAAACTTTTTATATCAAAGAACAGGAAACCCGAACTTTAAAATTCATCCTAACTCAGCAGATGCTGATTATATTTATAACCATCACAGTAATTTATATAATGAACAATATCGTAATGATTTTATGGATTTAAGTGTAGAATTTCTTGTTACAACTACTACCAACCTTAACAGAATACCTCGTTTTAAACAAATATATGACGATATGGATGACGGTCGTTTATTCTTTATTCGCAGTCAAACAAATTTTGGTCCACCAACAGAAATACCATTTAGATATACACAATTTGCTTTAACTGCACATTATTTAATAAATCATGAGAATGCACATTTTATGTATCATTACGGAAATGCCGGAAACTATGGAGGATATCCTTACGGAAACCCGGAACCAACGCATTGGCATCCGAATATGGAAATAAATATAGGACAACCAATGGTACGCAATCAAACCGATTATTGGGGAGAAACCAATACCAATCGTTTTTTTATATTTGCTCAAGATACTGATTATACAATACTTGGACGAGAATATGATAATGCTTTGGTATTAGCAAAATTTGCACGAAATGGTGGCTGGAATAATATAGGAAATAATCCAACAACTCATAATTTAGGAAATGAATATTACCCTCTTTTAGCAGACAATACTACCACATCAACTATAACAGAAATAACTCTTGGCACAAGTGAAGGAATAATATTACTTAAATCTTCAGGAACATTAAATGTAAATGAGCTTACAGAAAATGAAGTCCAAATCTATCCTAATCCTGTAAAAGACATACTAACAATTGATAATAAAGGACAGTTCGTTGAAAGTTATAATATATACAACGCAATAGGACAGGTAGTACAATCTAGTTCTTCATTTAATGAAAATCAAATAAATATATCATATCTCACTTCCGGAGTCTATTTCTTAAAGTTTACATCTAATCAGAAAAAAGTAACCGTAAAATTTATAAAAGAATAAGACCAAAAGACAATGAACATTAATTTCTAATAAACTAAATTTAATAATATCATGAAAAATATAATTTACAGGACTACTATTATTTTCTCAATTTTGTTTGCAGTTACAATAAATGCTCAGAATCAAAACTTTCCACACATTAAAACCTTTGGTTTTGACTATGTACCGCTAAATAATCGCTTAGATGAAGCTATATGGCTAGCACAACATCACGATTGGATTGTTGGTGGAGGTGGAGACTGGGATGCTTCACTTTATAACACTGTTAAAGGAGCAAACTCTAATACTAAAGTAATGAGCTATTTGGCATATCACAGTATCAGTCCTGACCACATGACTTGGATGGAAAATTGGTGTAGCAATAATGGTTTTAACCCCGAAGATATTTATTATCACTATCATACTGATACCCAAGTTAAGTTGATTAATGGCACTTTTATAACTGTACCGGGGTATGGTAATGGCAGTGCCACAACATTAGAAGAAGCACGTGCTCGTGTTCGTTGGAATGGTGGTTGGGTTGGTATCAATCCATCCTCAACAGCTTTTAGACGAGCGTCAGAAGCCTTAGCATTAGATAAGCTTATTGTTACCGGATTAGCAGACACCTATTTAGATGGTTTGTTTCTTGATACCTTTGATGGAATAGCAAATGATGGAGCTTGGTCCAGTCATTTAGAAAATACCATTGAGCTAAATCCAAATGGCAATCTTAGTGTAGAAGATATCTATACTGTGGTACGTCAGGATTTAACTGATTCAAAAATGGAACTTGAAGCATTCCTAAAACAAAATATAGATAATTCATTTGTAGTCAATGTCAATGCAGCAGATGTAGATATAGTTTATCATTGGGCACCTGATATTTACATGGACTACCGTGATGAGACCATGAATCTGTCAATAGAATATTTAATAACAACTACCAGTAATACAAACCGTATTCCACGCTTAGTTCAGACTTATGATGATTTAGAAAATGGTCGTGAAATGTTTATTCGTAGTCAAACCAATTTTGCTCCGCCTACAGAAATACCGTATAATTTTATCCAGTTTATATTATCTACGCATTATCTTGTAAACCATCCTAATGCACATTTTATGTTTCACAAAGGAGGAGCTGGAAATTATGGAGGATATCCTTATGGTAATTTTGCACCAACTCATTGGCATCAAAATATGGAAATCAATATAGGTGTACCTGTAACAAGAACCGGAACTGATTATTGGGGAGAGACCAATACAAACCGTTTTTATGAATTTGCAAGTGAAACCGGATATAAAATTCTGGCAAGAGAGTATTCTGATGCTTTAGTATTAGCCAATTTTGGCAGTGGAGGATGGGCAAATATCGGCAATAATCCAACTACTCATGACTTAGAGGGTGAATACTATCCTTTACTTGCCGATAACACGACCGGTCCGGCAGTTACAAGCATTGCTCTAGGTCAGAGCGAAGGAGTAATATTACTTAAATCACCAATAGAAACATTAGGCATTAATACCGAATTGGAAAATGAAATTCAAATCTATCCCAACCCTGTAAAAGATATACTAACAATTGATAATAAAGGACAGTTCGTTGAAAGTTATAATATATACAACGCAATAGGACAGGTAGTACAATCTAGTTCTTCATTTAATGAAAATCAAATAAATATATCATATCTCACTTCCGGAGTCTATTTCTTAAAGTTTACATCTAATCAGAAAAAAGTAACCGTGAAATTTATAAAAGAATAAAACAAAAAGGAAATCAAATATTTTTAAATAAACCAAATACAACAACTTATGAAACAACTATACCAAAAATTCACACTACTATTATCAACAATAGTTATCCTATTTATTTTTACTTTTAAAATTAATGCGCAACCACCTTTATTTGAACAATGGGAAAGTAATATGACAACTTGGGGAGACCATTGGGGAATTTATTTACAAACTTATGAACCTCAGACAAATGGCGGAATGAACGAACAAGAAGGCATTTACTATGATGCACAACGTGTCTATTTTCAAATAGCAGATTATACGGGTCAGGCTGAACCTTGGAATACTTACGCTCAGGAAGCAGAACGGATTTATCGAGGATATTTAGATGTTCGTTTCAATTATAATGGCACTATTCCTTATTTTGTTCACGGATGGAGGCGGTTTTCTCATGGAATTATGATGGATGCACAACGAACAGCAGATCCTATATCTATTGATGGTGTTATAAAAATGCGTGATAATGGTGCTTTTGCTAATGTGCTAATCTCAAATTCTACGTCTGGTTGGTACTATGAACGGAGATCTCGTGAAATAGCCTATTTGATATCGGCTCATATAAACGCTGAAAAATTTGGTCATCCTCGTCAAGAAGAAGCAC
Organism: uncultured Flavobacteriaceae bacterium; assembly: GCA_964463085.1. GTDB lineage: Bacteria > Bacteroidota > Bacteroidia > Flavobacteriales > Flavobacteriaceae > Aureibaculum. The sequence continues at coordinate 6,217 of CAYXAZ010000044.1, forward strand.
TTGCCCTGTATGTTACTATGGCTATGAATCATTTAGACGAATGGATAACCGAAACCTATGCTTCTCCTGATTCTCATAGACTTGCTCCATTTATGGTAGGACTAACTGCAGAAGCGCTTATAGAATTTTATGAATGGGAAGTTGAAAACGGACGTAACCCTTCCGACCTTTTTGCTCATCCTTCCGTAACACATACTCCTACTCGTACCATTACCCAAGCACTTCAACAAGTAGCACATCATATGCGTTATACAGCAACCGTTGAAAGTGGTATTCATGCTGGTAAGCCTATGTGGGTAGAAAATATAGGTGGTTCTTCGCCTAACTGGGACGATACAGGAGGTACAGGTTATTCAGCTTTAAGATATGAAAGTATCAATAATGCAAGACCATCTCCGGTACTCAATTTATTAATAGCTCCACTATATGCTTGGGTATTTAAACAAACAGGAGAAATAGACTACATCAATATAGGGGACAAAATTTGGGAAGGTGGTATTGCTCTTACAAATTTAGGTTGGAATACCAAACAGTACAATCAAAATTACAGATGGAGTTTTGATTATATCAGATGGAGAAATGAAGGTATGGAAGCACTAAGTATAAATGAAGTTGCAGAAAATAAATTTCAAATATACCCAAACCCAGCAACAAATACTTTTACCATTGATTTAATAGATGAAACCTTAGAAAAAGTAATTGTTTATAACGAATTGGGACAGCAAATAAAAGAAACAACTTCAAATAAAGTAAATATTTCAAATTTATCTTATGGTATTTATTTTGTAAAAATCACTTCACAAAGTGGAAAAACAGCTACTAAAAAAGTGATTAAAAATTAAAACTAATTATTATGAAACAACTACACCAAAAATTCAGACTACTAATATTAACAAATCAAAAACGTTTAATCATTCCAATGATATTAGCTATTCTTGTAATATCAGGCTTTTTTACTACAGTTCAAGCCACTAATACCACACTTTTTTCATCAGCATCGCCTGTATTAAATTTTTCTGATATAACTAGTGGACCAAAAACAGGACTCAATGACGGCTTAGGAGAAGGAGCAATTATTACAGTTTGGGGTCAAAACCTTGGTGATATACAGGGAACTTCTAAAATCTATATTGACAATATTGAAGCTGCTTATATTTATTATTGGGGAAAAGCAGACGGAAGTACAATCGCAGGGCCTTCAGATTTGAATACATATCATAAAATGCAAACAATATCGTTTTCAATTCCTTCTGCTGTATCTGATGGTCAGGTTTTTATACATGTTGAAATAGATGGACAGGTTTCTGAAGCACTTCCTTTCACAATTAGAAGTGGAGATATATTCTTTGTTAAACCAAATGGAAGTAACGGTGCTTCAACTGATGGTACATGGAACAATCCATGGGCAACATTAGATTATGTTGCTTTAGGTAGTAATAACTTAGGAGCTGGTGGTAGGTTTAAACCCGGAGATATTGTTTATGCAACAGATGGTGTAGTTGAAACAGATGGGCTTTATGTTAAATATATTCATGGAACTACCGAGTTACCATTATCGGTTATTGCCTATCCTGGTGCAGAAGTTCTCGTAGAAGATTCTAGTTATAGAGGAATTCATAATTGGAATGGAATGGCATCTTACTGGAATTTTTCAAAATTGGTAGTAAAAACAAATGGTAATGGAATAAATGGTTTCAAAGGTATGCGAGCTATAGCCAATGAAATCACCAATTATCCAAATGGCTGTGCAGATGGTCAAGGTGGAGCCATTGCAGGAAGCAATCTAAATGGACCAAATTTTGCAGGAGGCGGTATAAAAATGTTTGGAAATTACGTACATGATTTTGGCTGTGATACAACATCTAAATTACATCATGTATTTTATATATCAAATCGAGGCGGCTCTATTATAGAATCTTATGAAATAGGATGGAATCATGTTTCAGACACTAAGGTTCATCATGCACTACATGTTTATGATGAAGGACCCTGTGGAAATTTTAGTGGCACTATGCGTATTCACGATAATGTAGTGATTAATCAAGTTGGGCATGGAATTAACATCTCTGCTGGTGGTCCTGCTGATACTTGCTTCAATATGCCTATAGAATTATATAATAATCTTATAGTCAACTCGGGTTTAGAAATATCAACTAGTGCTGGGCATACTAGAGCAATTGCAATTACGAGTAATAAAAATCAGTCTGACATAAAAATATATAATAACACGTTTTATGGCTATGGAGAACCTGGTGATGGGCATGGAATACGTGTTCAAGCAACAGGAAGTCCTGCATGGATCTTTGGAGGTACGTGGGAGTTTATAAATAATATAGTTGTTGATACAAATGACCTACCATTCGAAATTCCTCAATATTGGGATACACCTGATATGGGACATAATAATCTTTGGTATAGTCCATTCAGTCAAACGCTACCATCATGGAATATGAATTCAGTATCTACAGACCCACAATTTATTAATCCCGTAATCGGGGGAAACTTTGCACTTAATCAAGGCTCTCCTGCAAGCAATTCGGGAGCGAATACCACTAATATAGTAAAAAGAGACCTTGTGGGTTTTCTTCGTAATAGCGGGTCAATATCTATAGGAGCTTATGAAATTAATTCAACTTTATCAGTAAATGATGATGTTTTTAATAATTCAGTTTCAGTAATTCCAAACCCAACATCAAATACTTTAACAATTGATTTAAAAGATGATATATTAAAAAATATAATTATCTATAATGAATTAGGACAAAAAATTAAAGAAACAGCCTCAAATGAAGTAGATATTTCAAATCTACCTGATGGTATTTATTTTGTTAAAATTACTTCACAAAGCGGAAAAACAGCTACTAAAAAAGTGATTAAAAATTAAAACAATTATGGAAACTATATTAACTAGACCACTAAATATAATTATTTTTTTCTTTTTATTGGAAGTTCTAAGTATATCAGCACAAACAATATTAATTAATCCTGAATGGGAATTTTTTGATGATTTTGAAGGAACTCGTGATTACAGTTTCTGGGATGGTAATGGTGTTTCCCTTAATTATGGTGTAAACCGCCTAGGTACTGATAGCAAAGTGTTAGAGATGATATACATACCTAATAGTGAAGGGCACGGTGATTCCTGGTCAGAGTATGATTTTAACCTTGGTATTAATGCAGTTCAGGTAGAAGTAAGTTTTAAAATGTTTACACCTAGTAATTATGTACCTATTGAGTATAATCACAAATTCTTCTATTTATTCTCTGGAAACTATGGTAATTCGATTGCAAATATTGTGATTAACAGTGAAGCTTGGGGCAATGGATCTGTAGCACTACCATCTATTAATCCAGGGGTAGATCAATATAATTATGGGCATTCATGGAATACAGACCAAATACCTATATATGAGGCAGGAAGTGGTGAATGGTCCACTTATCAGATTTTTTTGGAATTGGCAACAGATTCAATGGATTATGGATTCTATGAAATCTATAAAGATGGAGAATTGTTGGTAGCAACTTACGTACCTAATTTAAATAATTGGGGATGGTCAGGTAATATTAATCCAAATTTTAATGGCAATGAACTAATCAAATACGCCACATCTACAATTAATAATGGTGGCAATTTTATAGATCAAGGTACATTACTTGGATGGGCAAATGGAGATCCAGATGGAGGTTTTTTAGTTGATACCAAATTTCTGATCGACGACTTAAGGGTACGTGCCAATTCTATACATGGTGTAGTTTTATTAACCAATGATGAAACTTTCAATAGCACTATTTCAATAACTCCAAACCCAGCATCCAACATTTTTACTATTGATTTAAAAGATAAAATTTTAGAAAAAGCAATTATTTATAACCAATTAGGACAACAAGTAAAAGAAATAATCACCAATGAAGTAGATATTTCAAATTTATCTAATGGTATTTATGTTGTAAAAATTATTTCACAAAGTGGTAAAATAGCTGCTAAAATAATAATAAAATTATAGCTTAAAAAGACGAACCTTAGCACCTGTTTGAATACTAAACCGAAACATTCATGCACTTGAGAATTTCTTTAGATTTCATATTTAACTTTCATAAAAATAGTTATTAACTAGAAAAATATTATATAATAAGCAACATGACAATATATGAAATACTAAAATTCAAATTGAATAATAAGTTTGCACCAGATATGTTTTAATTAATTAAAAAAGAATTAATTATGAGGAAAATTACAATTTTAACATTTTTAATACTGTTGACCTTTTCCAGCAATTTGCTTTTTGCACAACATCCTAACATCTATATAAATGCCACGGAGTTGGCAGCAATTAAACAAAAAGTGAAGGTGAACGAGGAACCGTGGAAATCTGCCCATACTAAATGGATGGGATTGGTCAATGCCGCTCTTTCTCAAAAACCGGTCAGTGTGACATACGGAAGACAGAATAAGTGTGATTACAATAGCACTTATTTTTGCACGGGTCCCTATTATGGGGGAACCGATAACTACGATTTCGAGAAAGTAATGAAGCCGATAACGAGCGCTATTCGGGATCTCGGGATGGGCTACGCTCTAACCGGTGATACCAAATATGCCGATAAAGCCATTAGTTTATTCCGCGTGTTCGCATTAGATCCTATAACGGGTATGAAACCGAAATTTACCAATAATCAAAGCCGAATCAGTATTGCATCTATTATGCCTGGTCTTATCTACGGACTCGATTTAATGTTTAACTACGAAGGATGGGATGTGGCAGAAAAAAAAGCTACTCAAGATTGGATTCGTGCACTTGCCAGTCACGCAAGGGCGCACGGATGGGGGAATCAAAATTTCTCTGATTGGAAAATTGCCCTTATCAGTGCTGCTGGTGTCTTTTGCGAAGATCAGAGCCTTTTGGACTACGCCTTTACGGAGTTTAAAAGGCTTATTCCCATTCAAATTGAAGGTAGTGGGAAGATGGGGCAAGAGGCTGGGAGAGTGCAAGGAGGTTTGCACTATTCGCTTTACGCCTTGTTGGCTTTAACACAGGTTGCTGAAGTGGCACGCCATCAGGGAATTGACCTTTATAACTATAAGTACGATAATGGCACGAGAGGACTTGAACTTGCTTATGACTATATAGCGCCTTACGTGATCAATCCTTCTTCCTGGACTAATTCAGAAAATCCCGGAAGTTTAAACGCTGGGAAATTTTTTGAAATATCATACCTTATTTTTGGCAAAGAGAGATACTTGGATGTTATTAATTCATATGGCAGGCCTCTGTATCCCACCATTTTTGGAGTGGGTGTTGTAACGCTAACCCACGCGAAAGGTGCCTACCCTGCTTTTGAAGGAGCTACTTTAGACGTTCCAGAATCAGAATTTGAAAATAACATATCAATCTACCCAAACCCAACATCTAATACATTTGTTATTAATTTAAATGTAGATGTATTAAAGAAAGCTATTATTTACAATCATTTAGGGCAAAAGGTAAAAGAGATAACAACAAAAGAAGTAAACATTTCAAATTTATCTAATGGAATTTATGTTGTAAGAATTACTTCACAAAATGATAAAATAGCTACTAAAAAAATAATAAAATTATAGCTCAAAAAGACTAATCTTAGCTCTAGTTTGAAATTTATCTTCTTGTATAAAACCAACCATTCACGCAACTTATTTTTTTAGATTCTATATTTAGATTCGGAGTTGCCAACAATAACCTTATGAAATTCAACAATCAAACTATAAAAAAACATGAACCTTTCAACGAAAAATTACAACTTGTTTCGTCCAGAAACTTCGAGATTCGGTAAACACAATAAAATGAATAGATTTATTGTAAACAAAACAAAATTATTAATCCTTTTAACGTTCTTTTTTCTTATTGGAATTACTAACGTATTGGCAAAAACAACTGCCCAACAACATCCTAATATGTTTTTGAATGCGTCAGAAATTACTCCCATTAAGGCAAAAATAGATAACGGAGATGAACCGTGGACTGGGGCATACAACACTGCTATTTCACGAGCAAATTCCGCGCTGAACCAGCCATTACGAAGTGTCAGAGATGGGGGCTCAAACACAAATGGAACTTATGATGGAAATTCCAGTGAGAACAGGCACGATTACAGAGCTGCTGGAGATATGTCCCATGCTGTCCGGGATTTAGGTATTGCGTATGCTTTTAGTGGTAACGAAGCCTACGCAGAAAAGGCCATTGCACTTATTTATCATTGGTGTCTCAATCCTACCTCCGCTATGAAACCGCAATTTAATGGCAATCAATCCTGGATCGAATTGACGATTACCTTGCCGGCAATGTTTTACGGAGCAGATATGATATGGAATTATTCAGGGTGGGATACAGATCAAAAAGCAGAATTCATCAAGTGGGTAAAGGACTTTGCTGCTAAAGCCATTGTCAGTCAGGCTGGCGTCCCTACCAATAATTTTGGGGACTGGCGTCTCGTATTTTTAGCATCAGCATCGGTTATTGTCGAAGACCCGTCAATCATGTCTTATGTAGTAGACCATTACAAGAAGTTGGTACCAGGTCAGATTACCAGCAAGGGAGAATTTGGTTGGGAAAGGAATAGAACCGAACCAAAAAATGGGCTGTTTTATTCTACTTTTGCTATGATTGCAATTGCTCAGGTGTGTGAGATTGTTCGTCATCATGGTACAGATCTTTATCATTGGAAGGAAAGTAATGGAACTGGCAGTATCGAAAAAGCATTTGATTATATGGCTTCATTTGTAGAGAACCCATCTTCTTGGTCTCAGTCTTCTACACCAATAGCATCTTACACATATACAGGTGAAAATGCTGCAGTTTACGAATTAGCCTATTCTATTTGGCAAAAACCAGCCTATTTACAGATTATTCAAAGATGGGATAGACCGATGTACGGCAACTACGTGCAAGGCCCGCTGACACTTACCCATGCTTTTAACAATACTGTTTTAAATATTTCAGAATTAGAGATTGAAAACAATGTGACAACTTACCCAAATCCTACATCAAATATTTTTACCATTAAATTAAAGAATGACATTTTAAAGAGTGCAATTATCTACAACCAGTTAGGTCAACAAGTAAAAGAAATAATTACCAATAAAGTAGATATTTCAAATTTATCTGATGGTATTTATTTTGTAAAAATCAATTCACAAAGTGGAAAAACAGCTACTAAAAAAGTGATTAAAAATTAATTATTATGAAAGCACTAATTAAATCAATGAAGAATAAGGAAAATTATTTTTCATATTTGAAAAAATATTTAAGTATGGCTAAAAATCCAATGTGGTTTGTGATCGTATTTTTTTTGTTTTCAAATTCTTTAGAAGCTCAAGAATGGAAATTACCAGATGGGAATTTTATTCCTTCCAAAATGCCTATGCATCTTGTCTATCCTCGTGCAGATAGTGAAACTGGTGCATCTGCCCGCCACAAGTTTGCATATCCAAACTTGGAATATGAAATTCCAATAGGTGTACAAGGCGGTGCATGGCCATTTAAATACGAATTGCTACAAGCCCCCAGTGGTGCCACCATTGGTAAAGTACACGGAAATGATAACTATGGTTCCATTTCTTGGCTCGCACCGAATAGCGGAACTTTTCTCTTTGAAGTTAAGATCACAGATCAAGAATTGAATGTAGTGAATGCAATATGGCAAGTCACCATTGATGCAGATATGTTTGTATTTATTGAAGATGGTTACACAGGTACTAAAGTAGGCACAATAAACCAACCGCTAGAAGATATCGCCGACTGGTATTTAGGCGATCGAAATGATGCGACTTATCTAAATAAAATCATTGTGTTACGCAATGGCAATTATAATTTAATTGGGGATTCTAGTGCTAATGGAAATGTGCGATTAGACGCGGATACTAAAACAGGAAGCATTATCGCTTATCCAAGGGAGATACCTATTGTAGACTGCTCTACAGCAAAAATATTTACCGATAATAATTCTATGAAGGATATATTTATTGCAGGTATTCGCTGGGAGAATGGGCAGCAAGATGTTAATAACGCACACTTCTTTTGGGCGGTTGGAGATGTAAGCCGTGCAACTTGGTGGCGAAACCATTTTCATAACTTGGGTAAGGGCACAATAGGCAATGATAATACCGCCGCAGTGTTTGTAAGCAGTACAAACAACATAAAAGAAAATATTCTTTATAAAGAAAATAATCATACAGAGTTTCATAATCAAGGCTATAACGGCGGATACCTTGTGGTGTATTGGAGTAACTACGTGTTAATTGAGCAGAATACAGCAAGTGACAGTGATGTAGCCTATGGTTTTTTTGCTAAAGGAACCCGTGCTTATTGTACGATTCGTGCTAATACTGCGATTGATAATGTTCAAGGTATTCAAATACGGGTACAAAATGGTGTCGAGGCAGGGGCATTGCCACATGATCATGAAGTTTGCTGGAACAATATTAAAGTACCAGATAGTAATACTAATGGGAATGGGTTTCAGATGTCTGCTAGTAACTTTTATCTTGGGGAAACTTATAGCAATCATATTTATCGAAATACCTTCGTAGGGCACAGTGCTTGGGTTAGGTTCTTAGGTGCCGAAAATTATAAGGTCGATGGCAATGTGGTTGTTGCCACAGGTGTATTGGCACGTTGGAATACCAGTATAATGGATGAGTTAATTGTCTCTAACCTCACAACAGATGGCGCTGAAGACTTCGTAGATGCTAATGGAAAACTCAAAGGCACATATCGTTCTACTTATCTGGGAACACATGGTCATGAGATTGGTGAAAATGCTACTTCTCTATCTATCAATGATGAAGTTTTTAATAGCACTATCTCAATAACTCCAAACCCTACCTCTAACACTTTCATAATCGATTTAAAAGATGATATTTTAGAAAAAGCAACTATCTATAATGAATTAGGGCAAAAAATAAAAGAAGTAACTACCAATAAAGTAGATATTTCAAATGTAACACAAGGTATTTATCTTGTGAAAATTACTTCACAAAGTGGCAAAGCAGCTACTAAAAAAGTGATAAAAAATTAAACTAAATTTTTTATGAAGCGTTATTCAAATTTAAATATCAAAAAAATTCTATCCTTTATTTATCTCATTATTATAGGATTGGCGGTATTTGCTCAAAATTATTATATAAGCTCCAGTGGAGGTGATGATACAAAAGATGGTTTATCTGCATCAACTGCGTGGAAAACAACCACACGGGTTAATCAAGCTTCATTAGATGCAGGAGATAAAGTTTTGTTTAAAAGAGGAGATGTGTGGAGATATACAGACGGAGAACCCTTACGTATGAAAAGTGGTGAAATGGGAAATAGAATTGTATATAGTACCTATGGGAGTGGAGAAAAACCAGTTATTTCCAGGTCGATTATAGCCAATTCATCAGGACAATGGATAAATCAGGGTGGAAATATATGGAAGTTTAATCAAGAAATTATTGGCAGGGATTCTAACACTGCATTTATCTCATATAACTATGATGAATCAATTGGTAAAAAGGAATGGGGTTTGAGCGACCTTGATACTCAAGGAGAATTCTATACAGATGAGGTTATAAGCGGTTGGACTACAACCAATATTACCTATATATACTCTAATGAAAACCCTGCAAACTACTATAATAATGTTGCTGTGGTAATTGGAGAAAGTGGAATGTCCAGCATAACAGAAAGCACAGCTGTAGAGTACATAATTATTGATGGGATTAATTTTTATCACTGTGGGTGGAATGGAATAGCAATACCCAAAGGAGCCAAACACATCCTTGTTCAAAATTGTGATATTTCATATTGTGGAGGACAACATCACATCCAATCAAATGTTCCTAATAATCGAAGAGGTCAGTTAATTAATACACAAGGAGATATAGAGAACTTTGAAGTAAGATACTGTCGTTTGTCTCAATCATGGGAAGGAGCTGTGGCTTTGCAAGGTTGGATGGATAATTTGGTAGTAAGAGACGTCAGAATACATCACAATCTTATGTATAAAAATGAATACGGTCTTGAAATTTGGGGTATAAATAATAACTCTATAGTAGAGAATGTTAAGTTTGATAACAATACCTGTTTTTATAACGGATATGGTTGGTCTAATGAACAAAGAGAACCAAAGAAAAGGAGAGGAGCTTCATTTTTTCATTGGACTTTTAATGGAGTTGCTAATAATATTTTAGTTCACAATAATATTTTTTATAAAGATAGAGCTCCTTCTTTTTATGTATGGGATGCCCTACCTGAAACTTGGAAAACAGCAATTAATTTAAATTATAACCTCTATTATAAAGGAACCAATGATACTTCAGAAGGTGGGCAAGCACTTTGGTTTACAGATTACACACCTACTAACGATGGAAATTATGCAAATTCAAATGAAAATCCGGAATATTTATATAAATCATCGGAGTTTTCAAGCTGGAATACAGCAACAGGGTTTGATCAGAATTCAATTATTGAACAGTTCCCCATTTTTGTGAATGCAGGTACTGAAAATTCGAGAGATGATGAATATGATTTTAGATTAATAGAGAATTCTCCCGGACTTTTTGTTGGAACAGATGTTGGTCTTAGTGGATATATTGATATTTGGGGAAACACAAATCAAGCACCTTTTAATATTGGTGCGTATAATGGAGTAGGCGAATCTGCTACATTAAATATAAATGACGAAGCAGATAACAAAATTCAGATTTATCCCAATCCAGCAAAAGAGATACTAACTATCAATTCTTTAGAACAACCTATTGAAAGTTATAAAATATACAATTTAACTGGACAAGTAGTGCAAGCTAATTTTTTGATTGATGAAAATCAAGTAAATATTTCAAATTTATCTAAAGGTATCTATTTTGTGAAAGTTATTTCGCAAAGCGGAAAAGATGCTACTAAGAAAATTATTAAGAAGTGAAAACTAAGATTATGAAAAAAATATTACTGCTAATTCTACTGTGTTTAACATCAACTTTAAAAGCTCAAATTAATTATGACGACTATTTAGAGACAGATTTTAAATTATTTTGGCATAATCCAGTTCGTGCTCACCCTTATGTACCTTTAGACTTCCACTATTCAGTATATGAAAAAGATAATCAAATATTGATTTGGGAACTTTTAACCGCACCAAATGGAATGACCATCAGCCAAGATGGGGAAGTCGATTGGACTGCTACTACACTAGATATAGGTACACACCAAATTCAACTTAAAGTAACACGAGAAGATGGCGATTTTATTGAACGTAACTTTACTATAACTGTAAGTGCCACAGATTTCTTATTTGTATCTACTACTGGTGATGATACTAATGATGGATCTATAAATAACCCTTTCGGAACTATAGAACACGCTATGCGGGAGATTCAAAATGACGATGGAAAAACCATTTACATAAGAGAAGGAATCTATCAAGAGATATATAATTGGGAGGTTGCTGGAGTGTATGCTCCTTGGCGTACTAAAGACTTTAGTCCAGAAACCCCAGCAGTGGTAAGAGGCTATCCAGGTGAAAATGCAATACTTGATTGTAACTTTCAGGGTCACGGGTTTTGGACATATAACACAAGTTATGTAGTGCATTCAAATATGGAAATCAAGAATGCTGGAGCCAATGAACGAGCGGGATTCTCTCTGAGTGGTGAGAATAATATAGCCAAAGATATTATTGTTCGCGATAGCCAATGGGAATTTCAAAACAATGTAACCGGGTTTAAAATATCAGGAACTAATTCACTTCTTGACAGATGTTTTGCTTACAACAATAAAGACCCTAATAGTGATATGTGGAATTCTTCTAATTATTTAATATACGCAAGTGGTGGAACAAATAATGATTTTACGTATATTCTCAACAGCCAATCTACAGGTTCTGTTACTGGATTTAAAATCAAACATGCAGGTCCTAGACGTGTCATTTTTCACAACAATCTTTCTTATGATGATTTTTATGGTTTTGGTATGGCAAGTGATTTTTCATCTATCCGTCATTCTGTTTCCATTGATTCCAAAATCGATGGAATTTTCCTTGCCATGACCGACCCAACTACTGGTGGTCAAAACTATACTAATGAAAAAATGTTAATTGAACAGAACACCATTGTCAATCCAATAAAAGATGGCATATTTAATACGGCTAGTACATATTTAGCTGGTGGCTCTGTTGTTAGAAATAATATCGTGTATAGTGATATAGTAAATACAAGATTTTTAATGCTCCTCAGACCATCTATAGATGTTAGTAAAAACCTTCTTTTTGGCATAAGTCAAGATGACGTAGTAAGAGTAGGAGGCGAAATATGGAACTCTGGAACCAATTATAATTTTTCAGACTGGCAAATAGAGTCTCCCAATAGTGTGTGGGGAGATCCTCTATTTATAGATTTAGCAAACAATATTGTTAATGTGCCTGAAGATTCACCGGCAAACTACGGAAGTGGAAATTTTGCAGGTGCTTTTAAACCCGGTGGCACAACTTTATCAATTAATGATGAAACTTTCAATAATAGTATTTTAATTAGTCCAAACCCAACATCTAATACTTTTACTATTAATTTGGGAAATGATATATTAAAAAAAACAATTATCTATAACCAATTAGGACAACAAATAAAAGAAGTAACTACAAACGAAGTAAATATTTCAAATTTATCTAGAGGTATTTATTTAGCAAAGATCACTTCGCAAAGTGGAAAAGAAGCTACTAAAAAAGTGATTAAAAACTGATTGTTATTACTGATAATCCAACAATTATGAACAAAACATTTCTTTTTTCAAGTATTTTTATTGTAATGCTCTTAGGTTGTAATAATAAAGTATTTAGCCAACTTTTTTATGATTCTTTTGAATCACTCGATATGAGTGCTACCAACAGCGATGGATTTTCTTGGACTTCTTCAGTCAGGACTTCTATTGTCACTCAACATCCGGTTGATGGTAATGTTGTTGTCTTCAACGGTAATTCAATATATAACATAGTCAATGATGGTAGGAATTGGGCTGCAAGAGATGGTGATTATAGTTTACGATTTCGCTATCCTGCTGGGCAAGACTGGTCAGAGCAAAGATTTGATCTTGGCAGTGCTTACCCTGAGCTTTGGGTAAGTTTTTGGCTACGTGTGCCAACTAATTTCTCACATGGAGCAGGTTCTCCAACCAATCACAAACTATTCGCAATTTGGATGGATGGCTATGAAATTCATGGTGATGGACCAACAGTCACCTGGAATTTCTGGAATGATGGAAACAATGGCAGCAATATTACCGTTAGCTATAGTGATGGAGGCTTTGGAGGGAATGGTCCACAAGTACAATCTACTCCTTTTATTAGCTATCCTACTGATCAGGGTCGTTGGATGAATGTTGCTTTCCGTGTTAAAGCCTCAACCAACACTACAAGCAACAACGGCGTAATAGAAATGTGGAGGCGTTGGGAGGGAGAGACTGTACACAGTCAATTGCATCTTCTTACCGATGCAGACATAGCTATCCCTACAGGAGGCCCAGAAGGATGGAAAGCAGGGTATCTTGTGGGCTGGGCAAATGCACCTTATGATAACGATACCGAGTGGCTGCTTGATAACTTTACCGTATCAGAAACATCATTACTAGATTCCTCATTATCAACCAACGAAGAAACGTTCAATAATAGTATTTTAATTAGTCCAAACCCAACATCTAATACTTTTACTATTGATTTGGGAAATGATATATTAAAAGAAACAATTATCTATAACCAATTAGGACAACAAATAAAAGAAGTAACTACAAGCGAAGTAGATATTTCAAGTTTGTCTAAAGGCATTTATGTTGTAAAAGTCACTTCACAAAATGGAAAAACGACTACTAAAAAAGTGATAAAAAATTAAATAAAATTTTCACCAATATCCTAAAACCTACATGAATCATGAAATCATTAACTATTTATTTTCAGTATAAAAAGAGAACAATTCTATTATCTGTATTCCTTTTGTTAATATTTCATTTGCAATCTTTTGGACAAACTACTCCAGGTACATTTGAAAAATATTCAACAATTAAATCTATAGGTTTTGAATGGAATATTTCAGGAGATACAAACCATAATGCACAATGTACAGTACAATATCGTGTCAATGGAACAACAACTTGGCTAGATGCACAACCACTTTTTAGAGTCGATTTTGAAAGCTATGACATGCTTGCAGGAAGTATTTTATTTCTTGATGAAAATACCGAATATGAAGTAAAATTAGACCTTTCCGATCCAGATGGTGGAAACCAAATAAGAACAGAACTTATTTCAACAAAACAAGTTCCGTCATTACCTACTGGAGGTAATACCTATCATGTTATCCCAGGAACTACTGGAGGAAATGGTTCTCAAGCAAACCCTTTTCAGGGTATTTCAACAGCACAAAACGTAGCACAAGTAGGTGATATTTTTCTATTACATGCAGGTGATTACGGTACTGGCGGACAAGTATATTTTACACAGTCTGGAGAATTAAATAATCATATTGTATGGAAAGCTGCAGGAGATGGAGATGTGATTTTTAATCAAATTAAAATTGAAGCAAACTATATTTGGTTTGATGGTTTAAATTTTATTTATAATTCGAATAATAATACGTATGGTGTTAGAACATCACCTCCAGGTCCAATTGGTATTGTATTTACGTATAACTATTTTGAAAATTGCGAAATATGTATTTACCTTAATGATGGAGGAGAAAACGGGTATATAACCGACAATACAATTGTGGGAGCTAATGATCCAAATAATGGTTCTAATTTTTCGGGTGAAGGTATTGAACTTTGGCGTACTTCAGGTCATACAATTGCATACAATAGTATTTCGAAAGTAGGAGACGGCATTTCTTATCCTCGTAAAAATGTAGATATTTACGGGAATGAGATATTTGATACTACAGATGACGGCATTGAAGGAGACTACGGTCATAATAATATACGCATTTGGGGAAATCGTATTTCGAATACATATAATAATGGCATCAGTTTTCAGCCTATGAATGGCGCACCGTGGTATGTTTTATATAATCAAGTAGCAGCGCCAGGTGAAAACGCACTGAAGCTGAGAGATAGAACAGATAGGGTTTTATTGGCTCATAATACTCTGGTTTCCTGGAGTGGACCTATTGGGTCAGGATCTAACTTTATGCAGAGTTTTCAATCCAATAACAATTTATGGATTTCTATTCAGGATAGATATATTTGGGAAACAAATACAGGAAATGTTCATTGGAGAACCAATTGGGATTATGATGGGTATGATTGGGGTGCATACCCTTATGCCTTTAAATGGGAAGGACAAAGACTTGTTGATATTCCTGAATTTCAAAATTATACAGGACAAGCAATGAACTCTATTCAAGTAAATAAAAATACTTGTTTTGAAACTTTTAATATACCAAACCCACCACCAGCAACAATACCTTTTCAATTTATGACTTTAAACTCAGACTGTAATGCTGTTAATGCAGGAATTGAACTGGCAAATATTAATGAGGGTTATTTAGGGAATGCTCCTGATCTGGGAGCCTATGAATACGGTAAAGAATTGCCCCATTATGGCCCAAGAGATAATGGAGTATTATCAATCAATGATGAATATTTCGATGTTACAGTCTCTATTGTACCAAACCCGGTAAATACTATTTTTAGTATTGATTTAAATGGTGAGGTTATAGAAAATGTAATTATCTATAACGAATTAGGGCAAAAAATAAAAGAAGTAATAACTAGTGAAGTAGATATATCAAATTTATCTAATGGTATTTATGTTGTAAAAATCACTTCAAAAAGCGGTAAAACGGCTACTAGAAAAGTGATAAAGTATTAAAAGTAATTATATCTAACTTCATATTTGTAAACCTTGCTACAAATAAACAAATAACCTCATTTTAGTTTTCCAGATGTCAAGACATCAAGATAGGAGGGTTAAAACCATTTAATTAATAATTCATAAAATATTTTGAATGTTTTCATTACTTTAAAAGTTTATAAGTATAGGTAATTAACAGTTTTTGTTGATAACCTTTTTTATATAAATTCATTTAAATATTATTTATATTCCTAATTTTCAGCATCTTAATTTATAATTTGTATCCATTTTATCATTCCTATATGTTTTTATTAAACTATAGAGATTGTTGATAACAATGACAAGTCAAAATTAAATAAAAATGATTATTCTAGTAATTTTAGTATCAATAAAATATTAGCTCAAATTACAATTGGGTAAGGAGTATTTGTATACGCTAATAATATTATAAATAAAAATTGTTATTGGCATTAAAATGAATTCAAGAAGAAACTTTTTAAAAACTTCAGCTTTTGCAGGTATTGCAATAATTACGACTCCAAGTCTGGCCTTATCAACATCATCAAATGCATATTCTGATAAATATTTAATAGGTAAAAGTACTCCTAAGCTTTATGGCAAAGGGTATAGGCTTTTATGGAGAGCCCATGAAGCCTTTTTAGATATGGATAATGCAGCACGTAAAAATGGTATGCGCATACGTGTAGTCTCAAGTTATAGAAGTTTTAATCATCAAAACCTGATTTGGACACGTAAGTATAAAAGATACCGTTCACGTAAGCTTTCCTCTAAAACTGCAGTAGAGTATAATATACGATATACTGCTATTCCTGGTAGTTCTCGTCATCATTGGGGGACAGAGATTGATGTAGTAGATGGTAGTATAAAAACATCACGTTACCCTTTAAGCACTAAGAATTTCCATGGATATGGAATCTATAAGAACTTTAGAGAATGGATGGATGACAACGCCCATAAATATGGTTTTTACAGAGTATATACTAATGACCATACCAGAAGAGGGTTTAAATATGAACCTTGGCATTATAGTTTTGCTGAACTGGCAAAACCAATGTTAAAAGAATATACAGAAAGAGATGTTCAAAGTATCCTAAAAGATCAAGAATTATTAGGAAAAATAAATTTTACTGATACTTTTATTGATCAATATACCAAAGATAATATTTTGGGAATCAATAAGAATTTGTTAGTGTAACTAACACATTATTAAGAGTTAAAATAAAAATCCATTACGTCATAGCGTAATGGATTTTTATTTTAATGATGAGTAAACTTACTGATACATATATAGTTTCATTTAATGATTTGTTTATATAACTTTGCAGCAATTATTATAGGATTTATTTTATAATAAATAATATTTTAACACATGAATATCTTAAAAAACATAAATGTATTTAGAAGACGTTTAATGCATAATATAACTAAAAATATTGGCAAATCTCACTTTCCTAAAAACGTCGATTTGAATGCTAAGATTGAAGTTAAAAAAGTTTTAATCTGTAGACCAAATCATAGATTAGGAAATTTATTATTAATTACTCCGCTGGTGCAAGAGGTTATTGCTACTTTTCCTGAGTGTAAAATTGATTTGTTGGTGCAAGGTGGCTTAGCTCCGATTTTATTTGAAAATTATAAAAATGTTGATAAAATAATTCAACTACCTAAAAAACCATTTAAAAACCTAATAAAGTATATACAAGGAATCATTTCAGTCAAAAAAAGACGCTATGATCTAGTTATTAATGCAGTTATTGGTTCCTCATCAGGAAAACTGTATACTCTAATGGCAAATTCAAAATACAAAGTTTTCGGTGAAGATAATGAGGATATTCAACTGAAATTCAAAGATCATGAACACATTGCAAAATATCAAGTTTATAGTTATAGAAATTACTTAAGTATACTAGGGTTTGAAAATAATGATAAACCAGTTATTGGACTAAATCTCAAGTTAAGCGCTCATGAAATTAAATCAGGGCAAAAAATATTAAAAGAATTAGTAAATAATGAGAAAAAGACCATTTGTTTATTTACACATGCAACTGGCGATAAATGCTATTCTGAGTCTTGGTGGACAATATTTTATAAAAAATTGAAAATTGAATTCCCAAATTATAATATCATTGAAGTATTACCCATTGAGAATATTTCAAAAATTGCATTCAAAGCACCTTCATTTTACAGCAAAGATATTCGTGAGTTAGGGTCAGTAATTGCAAATACAGAAGTCTTTATTGGAGCAGATAGCGGAATTATGCATTTAGCTAGTGCTTCACAAACACCTACGGTTGGATTGTTTTCACGTGATAATCAAAAGTCTTATGAACCTTTTGGGAATAAAAGTGTAGCTATAAACACCAATAATATCAATACAACTGAATGTATTAAAATAATTAATGATATTCTTATTTGATCACTAAAATAAGAGCAGTAAAAAAGCAGTTATATTTTTATATAACTGCTTTTTGTTTGTAGCGAGGAGCAGATTTGAACTGCCGACCTCAGGGTTATGAATCCTGTGCTCTAACCAACTGAGCTACCTCGCCATAATATGTTGAATTATTTATAGATTTTCAACTTTAATCTGTCTTAGCGGTTAATAACTATAAGCTCTAACCTCCCGATAGTCCCGATAGCTATCGGGACGGGATGAGCTACCTCGCCATTTTTTGAGTTTGCAAATATAATAACAAATTTAGTTGAGGCAAGAATTCTCTCTCAATTTTTTAATAAAAAAGTTTTTTTTAAAATAAGATAATCTATATATTGTCGACCCAAGATTAAAAATAGAATTAATGCCTGATAAAATAAAATTTGATTTAGAATTTCCTATACAATCATCTCCTTCATTTTTGTACCAATATTTATCAACTCCTGACGGATTGAGTGAATGGTTTGCTGATAATGTAAATTCAAGAAGTGATGTATTTACTTTTATATGGGATGATTCTGAAGAACAAGCTAGAAGAATTGGTTATAGAACGAATGAAAAAATTAGATATAAATGGTTAAGTGATGAAGATGAAGATATATATTTTGAATTTAGAATAGAAGTTGATGCGTTGACCAAAGACGTTTCGTTAATGGTAACTGATTTTGCTGATGAAGATGAAGTTGAAGAATCTAAAATGTTTTGGGAAAATCAAATTGCTGAACTAAAGCACAAGATAGGGGCATAACTCTAT
Source organism: uncultured Flavobacteriaceae bacterium (assembly GCA_964463085.1). Classification (GTDB taxonomy): domain Bacteria; phylum Bacteroidota; class Bacteroidia; order Flavobacteriales; family Flavobacteriaceae; genus Aureibaculum. The sequence goes on from CAYXAZ010000044.1 coordinate 25,266, forward strand.
TGTGATTATATTAAAAATGAGCCTTGTCCCAATTGTTATTGGGATATTAAGGCTTTTTTTATTGAACATCAAATAAACATATTTACTTTTAATGATGATAAATTATAACGGAAATATTGTTTCTAAGAATAGTACTGAGCTAAGTGTAGATAATAGGGCTTTTAAATATGGAGATGCACTTTTTGAAACAATAAAGGTAGTTAATAGTAAAATTATCTTTAGTGAAGATCATTATTTTAGATTAATGGCTTCAATGCGTATGTTGCGTATGAAAATTCATATGGAATTTACACTAGAATTTTTTGAAAATGAAATTTTAAAAACTATAGAAGTTAATAAGTTAATTGATGCCAGAATCCGATTTTCAATATTTAGACAAGATGGAGGTTTATATTTACCTGAAAATAATGCAATAAATTATTTAATTGAAGCTCACGAACTTATCATATTATTTAAAAAGGAGTATGAAATTGATTTATTTAAAGATTATTATGTGTATTCCGGTATGTTATCAACACTAAAAACAAATAATAGAATATTGAATGTTGTTGCTAGCATCTATGTAGATGAAAATGATTTAGATAATTGTATATTATTAAATGAAAAAAAACATATTACTGAAGCATTGAATGCCAATATTTTTTTGGTGAAAGATAATCAAATAGTAACCCCTTCATTGTCTGAAGGCTGTTTGAAAGGAATAATGCGAAAGAATATTATAGCAATGCTTCTTAAAGATCCAAATTATGAAATCATTGAGAGAGAGATTTTACCTTTTGAACTACAAAAAGTTGATGAAGTTTTTTTAAGCAATTCAATTATAGGTATTCAAGCTGTAACTAAGTATAGGAAAAAAACTTACAGTACTATAGTATCTACTGGTTTAAAAAATAAGCTCAAAATTTTGATGCGAATGAATTAATAGAGATGCCCTTAATTTAAACTAGGGTTTTCAGGAGCATTAGCCCAAATTCGATATTTTCCACCAAATTTCATAAGTTGATCTTTCCAAAAAGATTGATGAGAAATATCAAAGATGTTTTGATAATTATTTTCAATAACAATCCATGAAGTTGTTTCTAATTCGTCTTGAAGTTGGTCTTTACTCCATCCTGAATAACCAAGAAAAAATCGAATGTCATCTTTTTTTAATTGTTGATTCTCTAAAAGATCTTGAATTTTTTCAAAATCTCCTCCCCAAAAGATACCATTTGTAATTTCTATGCTATCAGGTATTAATTCAGGAACTTTGTGTATAAAATATAAATTTTCTGTTGAAACTGGTCCACCGTTATAAATAATTAGGTCGGATTCAATTTCAGGAATCAAATCTTTCAACGTATATTTTGAAGGCTTGTTTATAATAAAACCAATAGAACCTTCATTGTTATGTTCAGATAAAAGAATTACAGATCTGTTAAATGACGTGTCACTTAAAATAGATGGCTCAGCAACCAATAATCTTCCCTTTGATGGTTTTGTAGTAAACATGTATTATAATTAATACAACTAATATAGAACTTTTTATTAAATAAAAAAAGCTCTCGAAATTTTGAAAGCCTTTTTTATGTTTAAGATATTTCTTAAAAAATTTAGTTCACTGAATTTTTTAATTCAGCACCTGGCTTAAATTTCACTACATTTTTAGCAGCAATTCTAATTGTTT
>CAYXAZ010000045.1:0-25887 GCA_964463085.1 uncultured Flavobacteriaceae bacterium
GATACAACTCACAATAGAAGAATTGTATTTAGTTACCTAAGACAAAAAGAAGCAGTTACAGAATTGTTTAGAGAAGTAGCAACTAAAGTAGCTGATAGACCGGGAGGTTATGTTAGAATCATCAAATTAGGTAACAGATTGGGTGATAATGCTGATATGGCAATGGTAGAGCTAGTTGATTATAATGAAATTTATAATCCAAATGGTAAGAAAAAGAAATCTACACGTAGAAGAGGCGGTAAGAAAAGCGTAAAAGCTGTAGCTACTCCTCCGGTTGTAGAAAAGAAAGCATCTGACGAAGAAGAATAAAAGATGTTAATAAATAATAAATATGAAAGGATAAGCTAAAATAGTTTATCCTTTTTTTTATATCTTTAAGCGTCTTAAATTTAAATTGTTATGCGATATAAAATTTTAATTCTCTTTATTTGTTTTATAATTTGTAATGGTGTTTCTTCTCAAGGTATACAAGTAAATATAGTTCAGAGTAACTTAGGTGTTGATTTTAGAATTAGAGATTTTGTGGTTGATGCAAAACTATCAAATAATGAAAGTGGAGAAAAATATATTGGCTCATTTTTTTTATTTGATGATTGGAAAAATAATTGCAAAATTCAAATAAACGGAAAAGAGTTTAGACTTAATAATGTCAACTTTAATATTCAGAATAATGAATTTCTGTCTGAAATTGGAAAAGACTCAGTTTTTACTGTAATTCCAAAGTATATAGACTTTATTACTATAAATAATAAAAAATTCAAATATCACTTATATAAAGGGGAAAATAAATTTTTTGAAGTTTTATTTGAAAGTAAAAAGAAGCTTTCTATTTTTAAAGGATATCATATCCGAATAATACCCAAATCTAATATAGGTATGCTTGATAGACCTTTTGATGAAATTCGTATAGAAAAAAAATTTTATGCTCTAAATAGTTCTAAACTTATTGGTTTTAAGCTAAAGAAAAAAGATATATTAAAACAGATAGATAAAGATAAACAAAATGCAATAATGAAATATATTGTAGAGAAAAAGCTTTCTTATAAGAGAGAAAAAGACGTGGTAGAAATTTTTAAATATTACGATACAATTTAAATGTTAATAAACATTAAATATAAAGGTTAGGCTTCACATTAGTTTATCCTTTTTTTTATATTAGTTTTGTGAAACTAAAAAAATATGAAATACCAAGTTAGAAAAAAAGCAATCTTATTATTAGCAGACGGAACCATTTTTGAAGGTAAATCAATCGGTATTGAAGGTACTTCAACCGGAGAAATTTGTTTTAATACAGGTATGACAGGTTATCAAGAAATTTTTACAGACCCTTCTTACTTTGGACAATTAATGGTTGCTACCAACGCACACATTGGTAATTATGGAGTAAATAGTGAGGAAATTGAATCTGACGGAATAAAAATTGCAGGTTTAATATGTAGAAATTTTAGTTTTGATTATTCACGTGTTAATGCAGACGGTTCATTAAAAGATTGGTTTGTTAAACATAACCTAGTAGCAATTTCTGATGTTGATACCAGAGCCTTAGTTGCTTATATTCGAGATAATGGAGCAATGAATGCTATCATATCAACAGATATAGATAGTATTGATGTATTACAAAAACAATTAGATAATGTCCCTTCTATGGAAGGTTTAGAATTGGCATCAAAAGTGTCAACTAAAAAACCTTATTTTTTTGGTAATGAGGATGCAACTCATAAAATTGCTGCTTTAGATATAGGTATTAAAAAGAATATTCTTAGAAACTTGGCTAAACAAGATGCTTATGTAAAAGTATTTCCTTACAATACAACTTTTGAAGAAATGAATAGTTGGAATCCTGATGGATATTTTCTATCAAATGGACCTGGTGATCCTGAACCTTTAGTTGAAGCTCAATTGGTAGCTAAAGAAATTATCAAAAGAGATTTGCCCTTATTTGGTATTTGTTTAGGACATCAAGTAATTGCGTTAGCAAACGGAATTTCAACTTATAAAATGCATCATGGACATAGAGGAATTAATCATCCTGTTAAAAACTTGGTTACTGGTAAAGGAGAAATAACTTCACAGAATCATGGTTTTGCCATTAATAAAGAAGAAACTGAAGCACATCCTGATATAGAAATAACGCATGTACACTTGAATGATCATACAGTTGCAGGTATTTGTTTAAAGGATAAAAAATGTTTTTCGGTTCAATACCATCCAGAAGCAAGTCCAGGACCTCATGATGCGGAATATTTATTTGATCAGTTTTTTGAAATGATTAAAAATTGAAAAAAAATCCTGATGCTTGCCTCTAGATTCTTGTAAATTATCATTCTCGTGAAAGTGGAATCCAAGTAACAATGGATGTATGACAAATTTCCTTATAGAACACAGATGACACTCTCGTACTTGGGAATATGATATATCACAGATATTTATTAATAAATCAGCGAAAATCTGCTCAATCAGCATCATCTGCGTTCCATTTCATATTTTTAAGTGAAACTTGTAATGTACTCGTAACAATAAGCAATCTTTTATTCACTCGAAAACGTTATCGTACAAAAAATTGATTTAATACTTGATAACCATTACAATTCCTTAAATTTACATCACCAAAAACACATAATATAATGAGCATAATAATTAATATTCATGCACGTCAAATTTTCGATTCAAGAGGAAATCCAACAGTTGAAGTAGATGTAATTACAGAAAACGGTACTATTGGTAGAGCTGCTGTTCCTTCAGGAGCATCAACCGGTGAACATGAAGCAGTAGAATTACGTGACGGCGGAAAAGATTTTATGGGTAAAGGAGTACTAAAAGCAGTATCAAATGTAAATACTATAATTGCTGAAGAATTACTAGGTGTTTCAGTATTTGAACAAGAGTTGATTGATAAAATAATGATTGATTTAGACGGTACACCAAATAAGTCTAAATTAGGTGCTAATGCTATTTTAGGGGTTTCTTTAGCTGCTGCTAAAGCTGCTGCGCATGAATTAAATATACCTTTATATCGTTATGTAGGTGGAGTATCAGCAAAAACATTACCTGTACCGATGATGAATATCATTAACGGAGGTTCGCATTCTGATGCACCAATTGCATTTCAAGAATTTATGGTAATGCCTATTAAGGCGAAAAGTTTTAGTCATGCTTTACAAATGGGGACTGAAATTTTTCACAATCTTAAAAAAGTATTACACGATAGAGGTTTAAGTACGGCTGTTGGTGATGAAGGAGGGTTTGCACCCACTTTAGACGGTACAGAAGATGCCCTTGAGACTATTGCTGTAGCGGTAAAAAATGCAGGTTATAACATTGGAGATGAAGTGATGATTGCTTTAGATTGCGCTGCTGCAGAATTTTATGTTGACGGTAAATATGATTATACCAAATTTGAAGGCAACAAAGGAGCTATAAGAACTTCAGCTGAACAAGCTCAATATTTAGCAGAACTTTCTGAAAAATACCCTATCATCTCAATTGAAGATGGTATGGATGAAAACGATTGGGATGGTTGGAAACAACTAACTGAAAAAATAGGAGATAAGGTTCAATTGGTTGGTGATGATTTATATGTAACAAATGTAGATAGATTGTCTCGTGGAATTAATGAAGGAATCGCAAACTCTATCTTGATCAAAGTAAATCAAATAGGTACACTTACTGAGACAATTGCCGCTGTAAATATGGCACATAATGCAGGTTATACTTCAGTGATGAGTCATCGCTCTGGTGAAACAGAAGATAACACTATTGCAGATTTGGCTGTGGCCTTGAATACCGGTCAGATTAAAACAGGCTCAGCTTCAAGAAGTGATAGAATGGCTAAGTATAATCAATTACTTCGTATTGAAGAAGAGTTAGGTGATATAGCTTATTATCCTCAAGAAAAAGCGTTTAAGATCAATTGAAATAAGTCTTATTATTTATTAAAATAGCGACTATTACGCCAGTAATAGTCGCTATTTTATTAGTGCTAAATCATATTTGAAATATGACTGAAATTTCGTAAATTAGCATCATTCAAATTTTAATAAAAATAGATATATGTCTGATAAAGCAACATTGGAAATTAATGGTACGTCATATGAGTTTCCATTAGTAAAAGGAACTGAAAATGAAATAGGGATTGACATAAAAACATTAAGGAGTGTAACAGGAGGTGTTATAACAATAGATCCGGGTTATAAAAATACAGGTTCATGTGAAAGTGCTATTACTTTTTTAGATGGCGAGAAAGGAATACTACGCTACAGGGGTTATTCAATTGAAGATCTAGCAGAGAAAGCAGATTTTTTAGAAGTAGCTTACTTGTTGATTTTTGGCGAATTACCAAATACTGAAACATTAGAGAAATTTCATACTGATATTAAAAAAGAATCGCTTGTTGATGAAGAAATGAAGAAGATCATTGACGCATTTCCTAAATCAGCACATCCAATGGGTGTAATAGCATCTTTAACCAGTGCATTGACTGCATTTAATCCTACTTCTGTGAATGTAGATTCTGAAGAAGCTATGTACAATGCTATTGTTAGAATTTTAGGAAAATTTCCAGTATTAGTAGCGTGGGCAATGCGTAAAAGACAAGGTTTACCTTTAGAATATGGCGATAATTCGTTAGGTTATGTTGAAAATGTATTAAAGATGATGTTTAGAAAACCAAACGAAGAGTATGTTACAAATAAGGTTGTATTAGATGCATTAGATAAACTATTGATTTTACATGCAGATCATGAACAAAACTGTTCTACAAGTACAGTGCGTATTACCGGTTCTTCACATGCAGGTTTATTTGTTTCATTAGCTGCAGGTATTTCTGCACTTTGGGGACCGTTACATGGTGGTGCCAATCAGGCTGTAATTGAAATGTTAGAGGCTATTAAAGAAGACGGTGGAGATACCAAAAAATATATGGCGAAAGCTAAAGACAAGAGCGATCCTTTCCGTTTAATGGGCTTTGGGCATAGAGTATATAAAAATTTTGATCCTAGAGCAAAAATTATTAAAAAATCAGCTGATGAAGTATTGAGCAATTTAGGTGTTGAAGACCCTGTACTTGACATTGCCAAAGGATTGGAAAAAGAAGCCTTAGAAGACCCATATTTTGTTGATAGAAAGTTATATCCTAATGTCGATTTTTATTCAGGTATTATTTATCGCGCTTTAGGTATTCCAACTGAAATGTTTACGGTAATGTTTTCTCTAGGTCGTTTGCCGGGATGGATTGCACAATGGAAAGAAATGCGCTTGGGTAAAGAACCTATTGGCCGTCCACGTCAAATTTATACCGGTGAAACCTATAGACCTTTTAAAACGATAGATAAACGATAATAATTCTATATGATGATTAAATGTCATTCAAAACGTAGTGAAGGATTCCTTTGCTACATTTTGAATGACATTCTTATTTAAACAAATGCTACAATTAAATATACAAAACGAAACATCAAGATTAAGAGCAGTTGTATTAGGTACTGCCAAAAGTAACGGACCGGCGCCAACTTTTGAAGAAGCCTATGACCCAAAATCTAGAGAACATATTTTAGCAGGTACCTATCCTAAAGTTTCAGATATGGTTAAAGAAATGGAAGCATTTCTGAAAGTTTTAAAAAAGTATGAAGTAAAAGTTTATCGTCCTACTGTGTTAGAAAATGTAAATCAAATTTTCACCAGAGATATTGCTTTTGTAATTGATGATAAATTTATCAAATCTAATATATTACCTGATAGAGATCGTGAAATAGAAGCGCTACAATACGTTATTGATCAGATAGATGCAGATAAAGTAATTACATTACCAGAGAAAGTGCATGTTGAAGGTGGAGATGTAATGCCATGGAACGATTATATTTTTGTGGGAACTTATACAGGTGAAGATTACCCTGACTATATTACTGCGCGTACTAATAAAGAAGCCGTTGAGTTTATTCGAGAACTATTTCCTCATAAAAAGGTAAAATCTTTTGAATTGCTAAAATCGAATACCAAGGCCAAAGAAAATGCTTTACATTTAGATTGTTGTTTTCAACCAGTAGGGAAAGACAAAGCGATACTTCATAAAAATGGATTTCTAATTGAACAAGAATATAATTGGTTGGTAAATTATTTTGGTAAAGAAAATATCTTTGAAATCACCAAAGACGAAATGTACAATATGACTTCAAATATATTTTCTATTTCAGAAGAAGTAGTGGTATCAGAACGTAATTTTACCAGATTAAATACTTGGCTTAGAGAACAAGGTTTTATCGTCGAAGAAGTGTCTTATGCCGAAATTGCCAAACAAGAAGGACTGTTACGCTGTTCTACCATGCCTTTGATTCGAGATTGATGATGTGTTTATTAATTAGTATATAAAGCATTGAGTATTTAAAAGCACTTCTTTTCGGTTTATAATCTTGTTGCTCATTGCCCTTTTTAGGAGTTTTCCAAAGTCACCTTCTTAGAAGGTGTGATTTTTATTATTCTTTTCTTATTTTTTTGAATATATCCAAGCACCAAAACTTAAAATTAGATAAAGCACTATTATCGCAATCATTTGCTCCCATTCATTTGTAAATTCATAATACAAAATAAGCGTTCCACCAATTCCTAAACCAAAAATAGACAAAGCGGTTAGAAATTTTGAAGAATTAGTTTTGTCCTGTATTTTATAATTTGCAATAGCCATTAATAGTGATACTAATAGAAATGTGATACTTCCAAATTCAAGTATCAGTTTAAGTCCACCAATTAAGATTAAAGTACTAGCCAAAATTGCCATTCCAATTATTGCATTCTGTGGACTATTATTTTTTCTGATGGATAACCATTTAGGGAAATAACCATCTTTTGCAATTACAGCCATTTGTCTTGAAGCTCCAAAAACAGTTCCACTTATGGCACTACTTGTCGCTAATATAGCACCAATAATAACAAGGTTTGTTCCAAGTTTTCCAAGTACATTTCCTGCTCCTGCGGCAAGTGCATATTCTTCATTCTTAATAATTTCCTCTGTTGGTATTGCAAACAAAGCTCCTAATGAAATCACAACATAGATCAGAATTGCTAAAGCAATAGCAGAATATATGGCTCTTGGAATATTTTTTTCGGGTTTGATCATTTCGTTTACTGCATTGATAACTAGCTGAAATCCTTCGTAAGCAACAAATGTTACAGAGGCAACTATCAGAATTGAAAAAACACTTGAATTTTTTGCATCTAAAGCCATATTGTCAATGAATGTCTCAAAATCAGTTGTTCCGTGTTGCATTAATACAATTGAAATAATTGTTAAAACGATTAATTTGGTATAAACCATCAAATCTTCAATTTTCCCCATTCCACTGACACTCCAAATATTAATTATTGTAAATATTCCTATTACACTAATTGCAATTCCTTTTCTAATCCAAACATTATCTGCAAAATCTGTACTGCTAATTGCATAAGAAGAAAAAGTATAGGCATATAATGCTAGTGTACTTATATAACCAAAAATAATAAACCAACCAATTGCTGATGCTGAAAAATGGGAATTAGGATAAGTTCTTTTGAAAAATGAGTAAGTTGCTCCTTCATCTCGATAATACAAACCTAACTTTACATAAGAATATGCAGCTAATGAAGCAATTAAACCACCAATAATTATTGCTATTGGTGTAAGATTTCCAATCATTGATACAGAAATACCAAGAATGGTAAATATACCACCACCAACCATACCACCTAATGCTATGGCTATCAACTCGGCTAACCCTAAATTTTTGTTTCTTTTTCTATGGATAGACATTCAGTTTTATTATTAAATCTGTTCTATTTCGGAAATGACTCTGAATAGTCACTAATAATTTGTTTAATATGTTTCTTAACTAAGAAGTATCTATTCATTCCAAATAAAAAAAGGATAGGAGAAAGTATTGTAAAAAACCAACCCAAATAAGGAATTTCAGATAAAAAATGAATATTTAATATAGAAATACCTGTTGCTAAAAAAAAGACACTTGTTCTAAAAAAAGACAATAATGTACGTTCATTAGCCATTAATGTGTTTTCTACTGCCAATCGGTCTGTTAAAATTAAATCGTCAATATTCATTTTTTTGTTTTTAATATTGGTACTTTACTCAATCCTTAAAAGAAAAATATAGGTCAAATTATAAGCCTAACTCCTCCTAAATCTTCAATTCTGTAGGGGAACTTATCACTAGGTGACCCAATGAACATAAAATTAATTGGTATATTCCATTTTTGAGACAATTTACTAATAGTATCTGGAGAAAATTCTCCATGTTCAATAACAAATTCTACTTTTATTTCTGGATATTCTCTATCTAAAAAGTCAATTTCTTGTGCTAATTTACTTGGTACTTTATTTATTTCATTTTCAATTATCACAATTTTAATTTTCTTGGTATGCTCATTTTTCGAAACGTATAACATTACTTTGTTAAGCGTAGCAATATTATCTCCCTTAGTAAAAAACACAAATTCTTGGGAGTTTATACTATCAATTGTTTTTTGAATATTAGCATCTAATTTTGTTACAAAACTTCTAATAGGATTAAATATTCCATCAATTGTTTTAAGCGTTAGTTTCAACAGTATGGTTCTATTGAGCATTATAATGATAAAAAGAATTGTAGGAATAAAATAGTATAGAAAAATGGTTAAGTTGCTTGGAAAACCATCTTTTGCTGGCATAAGAATATTACCTGTAAGAGCGGTAATAACTGCTAAAATAGCAATAATAACTGTCGCCCAAGAGGCTTTTTCTGGTCTTGGCAAATTGGTTCTTTTGATTTTCAACAAAACATTTCCTATTCCAAAAAGTACCATTACGGATAAGAAAGATATGGTATAAACACCTGCTAATAATGCTACGTTGCCTTTTGTAATTAATAATACCGAAACGGAAAGCAAGAAAAACAATATGATTATTCGATATGAGCTTCCTTTTTTATTTTTTTTTAAAAAGAATGGAGGCATTATTCTATCCAAACTCATTCTTTCAAGTAACCCTGTGACTCCAACGAAACTTGTTAAAACAGCACCACTCAAAACTAAAAAAGCGTCTATGGCAATTAACGAAGCTATTCCTTCTCCTCCAACCTGTTTTCCCATTTCTACCAACAAGGTGTTTTGGTAAGCGTCACTCTGTAATATTGGTAAGGCAAAAAGAGCAAGGGCTAGAACAGCCATTAAAGGATTAATTATACTGACAATTGCCCACATATTTCTTAGGGTTTTCGGAAAAACACCTTTTTGTTGTTCTTCTACAAAATTTGCTGAGCTTTCAAAGCCAGAAACGCCTAACATTGATGCTGCAAAACCTAAAAAAATGGCTTTTATTATTGATCTATTATCAGACAAAGGTAGATTCCAGTTTTCAAAAAATGTATCAATTCCCGTTTGATAAAGGTAATAAAATATAAATACAGTTAATATAACTAATGAACTTAGATGGAAAATAAAGATACCAATGGCAACCTTGGCTGATTCAGAAATTCCTCCAATTACCAATATAGCAAAAAGAGCCAGTAACACTATAGTAGTTGGTATTATTGGCATTGTTGGAATAATATGATGCAGATAATGAATACCTTCATTTGCTGAAATCACAGCTGTTGCCATATAAGACAACAGCGTTAATGTAGCAGCAAAAGAAGCTGTTGATTTGCTGGTTGTGTTTAGTAGAGCATTGTATGCTCCACCGTTTAAAGGTAATGCTCCAACTACTTCACCATAAATTTTTCGAAATAAAAATAATACAAACGAAACGATAAGTAAAGTTATCCAAGCGTATTGACCAGCAAATGCAATTGCCAATGCTGAAACATACAAAACAGAAGAACTAATGTCATTACCACAGATTGCCGTAGCAGATAATTCATTTAATTTTTTTTGAATAGATTTTGTTTTTTTCATTTCACTTATTAAAGAGCAAAGAGATCTTTAGGTATGGCGTGAAATCCCGTTAATTTAACTTTATTTTCAATATCTTCAACTTTTACTAATTTCGTTGTGTAAACTGTAAATTCTCTAGGAAACACTTCCAAATTAATTTTAACCTCTTTTATACCGGTTAGCAATAGTACTTTATTTTTAATCCTTTCTAAGTCTTTTTTTTCTTTAGCATTTGTGCCAAAAATTTTTCCGTGATTCCCTGGTATTATATTTTCCGATAGTAAACTCATTCTATCTTTTTGTTAATTTAAATGTTAATAATGTATGATGATTTGTTGTACTTACTCTCTTGAATGCCATTTTTTTGCCTAATTGGACGTAGTGATTAGTAAAACATCGTTTCAATGTTTTTTAATTGATGATAAACGAAATTAGCGATTTTTAACTAGAAAGTCAAGATATTTATAAGCTAAATACTAATTTTTATGGTAATTTTGAACCTATAAAATAATAAGTTTTTAATGCAACAAATCACCAACACTATTTTGATGATTCGCCCTGTAAATTTTAGGATGAATGAACAAACTGCTGTAAATAATTATTATCAAAAAGTATTAAAGAATATATTACCGGAAACGGTTAATATCAAAGCACAGCAAGAGTTTGATACTTTTGTAGAAAAGTTACGAGTTGTTGGTATTAATGTAATTATTGCCCATGATACTACCGAATTAGATACACCGGATTCTATCTTTCCGAACAATTGGATTTCTTTCCATGAAAGTGGTGATGTTGTGTTATATCCTATGTTTGCCGAAAATAGACGTTCAGAACGCCGTGAAGATGTGTTAGACTTGGTAGAAAGTCAAGGTTTTGTTATTAATAATATTGTTGATTATACAGAAGCCGAAAATGAAAATTTATTTTTAGAAGGCACAGGCAGTTTATTATTAGACCGGCAAAATAGAAAAGCATATTGCGCACTATCACCAAGAGCAGATGAAGATCTATTAATTGAATTCTGTGAAGATTTTGAATATACTCCTGTCGTTTTTACCGCTAATCAAACCGTTGGTGGAGAGCGTTTAGCTATTTACCATACCAATGTAATGATGTGTTTGGCAGAAGAATTTTCAGTAATATGTCTAGATAGTATAGATGATAAGAGCGAACGTAAAAATGTAGTAAAGCATTTAAAAGAAGACGGCAAAGAAGTGATTGCAATTACAGAAGAGCAAGTAACTAATTTTGCAGGCAATATGTTGCAAGTTCAAAATAATGACGGTAAAAAGTATATGATAATGAGCAATGCAGCATATCAATCACTTACAAAAAAACAAATTGAAACTATAGAAAAGTATTGCGAAATTTTATCAAGTTCATTAGACACTATAGAAGCTTGTGGAGGAGGTAGTGCCCGTTGTATGATGGCTGAGGTGTTTTTGTCAAAAGCATAACTTACCAATTATTTATTATGCTTTTGAGTTAGTAACTTTTTTTAAGACGGATCAAAACAACGAATAACAATTTGGCTATTGCTTTTTATTCAAATATTCTTTTTTTAAATAAAGTTTTCATAGTATCAAAATCTTGTTTTGGGTTTCTACAAATATAAATTGTCTGCCAGAGCCCATCAATTTCATCTGAATATGGGTTGTAAATTTTTCTTACAGGTTTTACGTCTTCAAAATAGGAATTAAAAAAGTCTATTCCTGCATCACTCTCACTAAATGAAATTAGTGTTTCAGGCATTTCTCCATTTGGCGCCCAAATGTAAAAACTACCATGATATGAAAAAGCACTAGGTAAATTATATTCTTCTTTAAATAAGTTAACAGCACCTGCCTGCCTGTAATGTTTACCCCAAATTAAACAATTTTCTTGTTCAGATTTAGATAAACTGTCAAAAACTGATTTTAGTTCTATCATTGTTTTCCCCCATTTCTCTTTAGAATACCTATCTTCATAACGTATTCCATATTTCCCTCCTTCAATTTCTATTTTTTCATACGGATAATCATATTTAATATAATTCTCTAAAGAATAAATTGGTAAACCAAAGGGGATTAATGCTAAACCAAAAAGTAATAAAAATGATAATGGGTAAATAATCCATTTTATTTTCTTCAAAATTTTAGTTTCCCAAAATACTGCACCAAAAGGCAACAAGGTCAAAATAATTGGGAAAAAATAATATTGTTTTCCTTGACTATATGCCAAAACCAAAGTTGAAATTAAAATTGTTAATGCAATTGGAAGATACCTTTTGTTTTCTCTTGAACTGAATAAATAAACCATTGCCGGAATTATTATCAATAGACTAATTGGATTTATGGAAAGTATTAATTTCCATATAACATCAAGTGCAATAAGTTTATTTAGTTGTGTTTCATAAAGTCTATTTATCATTTGAATAAAGGGGAAATCATTAAGAAATTGCCAAATAATGTTGGGAATTATTATTAAAATAAATAGAAAAATGTTCTTCCAAAAGTTTTGTTCAATAAGTGCTTGTCTAATTTTTTTGAAGAATAATAAAATTGGCAAACCAATAATGAAAAATATAATATCATACTTTGTCAGAAAGCCCAAGCTAATTGTAATTGTCAAATACCAAAGAGTTTTTGCATTAAGAAATTTTACATATTTTGTTAATTGATAAAAACTTAGTACCCAAAATAATTGACTAAAAACAACAGGTTGAAACAATTGATGAGATCTTCCGAATCCTGGTGCTATTAAAATAGAGAGTAATACAAGAAAAACTGCCTTTGTTTTCCCTCCTAATTCTATGGTTGTTTTAGCAGTATAGATCAGAATAATTACACTTGCTATATGAACAAAAATATGATGAACAAATACAGAATATGATTGGAAAATATTTTGAATATAAGCCAAAAAACCAATTAATGGTGGAAACTCCATATATCCAAAACCCAGATGATTACCAGTTTCAATATGTAATAATTCATCTCCTTGAAATCCTGTATGATAATCTGCAAATAAATGTAAAGTCAATTTTATTGCACAAAAAAAGAATATTATTGTTTTGATCTCTCTGGTCATTTTTTTTATTTCAGGTTCTTGGTTTCAAATGGTATTACTCACTGTCCCTTTTAGGAGCTTTCCAAAGCCCCCCTTTAGAGTCATTTCCTAGAATGAGGCATTTTAGTTTGAAAAGTAATTAACATATTCTCCTGAGCATCCGAAACTTCGGAAGAAGGGCTTTTATATTGATGTTTCTAAGCATTTCGACTTTAGCCTGTCTTGAGCGACAGACGAAAGACTCAATGTGACATTTAGGTAAATCTTATTTTTAAAATTATTCAATGCCATTATCTAGGAAATAACCATTCTTAGATGGTGTGATTTTTATTTTTTATTTAATGAATAACGGAATCAATTCAAAAGCGAGTTCAAACAAACCGGATACTTTTCCGCTTCTATTCATCACTAAGGCGATAGAAATATTGTATTCAGGGAATAATATTAATAAAGATGTTGAACCCAATGCAACTCCGCCATGATGAATTATTTGGGTTAGTCGTTTACCATTAAAAATAGATTCTGTAGTATCATTACGCCAACCTAGTGCATAATTTTGCTCATTCACTTTCCCATTTTTTAATTTTATCGGTTTAAAAATAAGTTCACTTGTAATACTATCAAGAAGTTCATTATTTAACATGGCATTACCGAATTTTACCATATCTGAGGGTGTTGATAAGAACCCTCCTCCTGCTAATTTATTACTGTTATTTACATCATAAGCAGTTTTATAGCTTTTATTTTCCACATCGTAAAACAATGCGACATTTTTTCTATCAAGTTCCTTTTTTTCCTCAGTTGTATTCCGTAGCCCCAATGGTTTAAAAACTTCAGCCTCCATAAATTCAAGAAAATCTTTCTTTGAACTTCCTTCAATCATGGCACTTAATAAGGTATAATTATAGCTGCTATAGCTGAAATCTGTTCCGGGTTCAAAAAGTAAAGGATCATTATTAAAGATATGTACGCTTTCTTTTACAGAACTATAGGTATCATTATTATAATATTCCCAAATAGGGAAACATAAGCAGGTATTGTAGTTTCGTATGCCTGAAGTGTGAGAAGCCAATTGTTCAAGGGTCAACACTGAAAGTTCGTCGCTACTATATGAAACAAAATCTACTACCTTAGATTCGAGATATAATTGCCTATTTTGAATTAAAACCCCTAAGCCGGCTGAAGTAATTGCCTTGGAGGTACTTCCTATTCTAAATTTTGTCAAGGAATCTGTTAAGATTTTATTTTTAATATCGGAATAACCGATCGTATTTGACCACATAATTTTATTACGTACACCAATGGCAGCAGATAATCCTGGAGTTTGAAGTTTTGAAAATGCGCGTTCTAAAATTTTGTCTGCATTTTCAAAATTAGAATGAGCATTAACGTTTAAATTAGTCAAATTGGGTAATGAATTTCTTCCAAAATTGTGCAAAACAATAGGTTCAAAAAGAAAATATAATAAAATAAAAATTGGTATTGACAATAAGAATTTAGCCGACCTTTTCATGAATAAACAGTTTATGATGATTAGATTAGAAAAAAATATAATGATAAATTAAAGCTTAATTGCCTTGGAAGCTTTATAAAGAATAATGATTTCGAATACCATTGCCGGGATGTAAGTTATCAATCCGACCAAGGCTAATATTACTGTTATAAGTAGGGTGCCTGTAAGTATTTCTAAAATTCCGGCCGCCAATGCAACGTTGCCAATATCTTTTATTGATTTCAATAACGCAATTCCGAAAATGAGTTGGATACATCCAAAGGTTATTGCCTCTGTAGTTAATACAATTTCATAGGGTAATGTGCTATAATATAAAGAAAAAATATCGTTAAATATTGCCAATCCATATGCGAATAAAAGAATGACAGCGACTATTTTAAGAATATAATTCTTAAATAAATTTCCGACAATTACAAATCCGTACATAAAAAAGGAAAAACTTATTAAGGCTATTACTTTAACCAGAATATAAGCAAAATTAGAATAGATCATTTCTCCATCATTAAAACGATAATATTCGGCAGTAAATTCAAGAAAGCCAACTAAAAAATATATTATACCCATTATCCAGGCAAGTTTTAAGAATTTTTGAGAAGAAGAGGAGGCTTCAATATGAGTTATAATGGAGAAATCATAGTCCAAAGCGTTTAAAATTGTCTTTATTGTATAACTTCTAGGAGTTACTTCACCGGCTTCAATACGCTGAATAGTTCGAACATTGATATTACACTTTTCAACTAGTTCTTCTTGGGTAATGCCCTTAGCTTTGCGTAGGTCAGAAATTTTTTTACCGAGTTCTGGTTGTTTCATTGTGTATGTGTTTTGTATTTTCATGACAATGTTACAATCAGAAATTTAGCTGTGCAATGATTTAAAATGAATTTTACCCGACATTAACCCGACTTTTGAGGATAGCTCTTATTCAGCACATCATTTAACCTTCACGCTATCTGGTACCAGCAATTTATAATTACCATTATTACGAATCACATCTCTAACTATAGACGATGAGATATAAGAAGTTTTTGAAGCTGTGAGTAAGAAAACAGTTTCTATTTTTGACAGTTTTCTGTTAGTATGGGCAATAGCTTTTTCAAATTCAAAATCGGCAGGGTTTCGCAAGCCTCTCAGTATAAATTTAGCGTCAATTTCTTTACAATAATCAACGGTCATTCCTTTATAAGTAGTTACTTTTATCTTGGGTTCATCCTTAAAAGCTTCTTCAATAAATTGTTTGCGTTCTTCTATACTGAACATATATTTTTTAGAAGCGTTGATGCCAATGGCAACAATAATTTCATCAAACAGGTCAACTCCCCGTTTAATAATATCATAATGACCTAATGTTAACGGATCAAATGATCCCGGAAATAATGCGCGTCTCATAGCCTCTCTTTTATTCTCCCCAAAGGGGAGATAATTAATAGTTTATAAAAATAGTGAAATTTCATTTAACCTTTATTTATTTCCCTTCTTTGGAGGGATTAAGGGAGGTTTCTATAGCATTCCCAAATAAATTTTCAAGGCTGATTCCGGCTTTTTCTGCCTGCTGAGGTAATAAACTCTCAGCAGTTAAACCAGGTACAGTATTCATTTCTAAAAAATAAGGTTCATCACCAATAAAAATATATTCAGAACGTGAAAATCCACTTATATTCAATATTTTATATACTTTTTTTGCAATTTCTGTTGCATTATCATATTGTATTTTAGAGATTTGTGCCGGAGTTATTTCTTGTGATTTTCCCTCATATTTTGCTTCATAATCAAAAAAGTCATTTTCTGAAACTATTTCGGTTATTGGTAATACTTTTACTTTATGTTGATATTCAATAACACCTATTGATATTTCAGTTCCGTCAAGAAATTCTTCTATTAAAATTTCTCTATCTTCTTTAAAAGCTATTTCAATAGCCAATAATAGATGCTCCTTTTTTGAAACTTTTGAAATTCCAAAGCTTGAACCGGCATTATTAGGTTTTACAAAACAAGGCAGACCTACTTTTTTAATTATATGTTCAATATCAATGGCATCACCTTTATCGAGAAATATAGAAGTTGCTGTATTAATTCCGTTTGCTTTTACGACACTCAAAGTATCACGTTTATTAAAAGTCAATGCCATTTGATAAAATGGTGCAGAAGTATGTTTGATGTCTAGCAATTCAAGGTAGGCGAGTATCACTCCGTTTTCTCCCGGATGACCATGAATGGCATTAAAAACACAATCAAAAGTTATATGCTTTCCATTGATTGCAGTAGAAAAATCATGTTTATTAATTGGAGTTTCATTGTTCTCATCATCAACCACAATCCATCTGTCCTTTAGAATATGAACCCTATAAGGCTTATAAAGATCTCTGTTTAAATGTTGATATACGATTTCACCACTCTTCAATGAAATTTCTACCTCTGAGGAATAACCTCCCATAATAATGGCAATATTTTTTTTCATCCAAAAAAATTGATTACAAACAAAAGTATCAAATTAAAATAAGTTTTAAAGAGCTTTATTATTTAAAAATTATTGATGCCCATACTTTTTTATGTAAATTTGTCACAATTAAAAGTTCATCATGCAATTTATAAAATACTTTAAAAGTAAAATTTTTATCAGAACACTTATTACTATGTTAGTAAGTGTGGTTATTGGTATATTTTTACTCAAGATGTTTTTAAATTTTAGAACAAATCACGATCAGAAAATTGAAGTACCTGACTTAGCTAAAATGTCTTTAGCTGATACTCAAAAAACGTTAGAAAATTTAGATTTGGCCTTTATTGTGATAGATTCGACTAGTTATAACCCTGATTATCCACCAAGATCAGTAATTGATCAAGACCCTGAAGCAAACGATTTTGTAAAAGAAGGCAGAAAAATTTACCTGACCTTAAACCCGTCAAGTTATAGAAAAATTGCAATTCCTAATGTGCTGAATAAAACCAAACGACAAGTTGAAACGCATTTAAAATCTATAGGTTTTAGAATAGGCGAATACTATTATATACCTGATTTAGGTAGAAATGTGGTCAGAAAAATGAAATTTAAGGGTAAACAAGTGAAGCCTGGTGATTTGATACCAAAAAACTCTAAAATTGATTTGGTATTAGGTGATGGAAGCGGTGGTGGACAATAACCATTAATCTTTTTGTAAAATGTCAGATAATATTTTAGATACTGAACAAGAGGATCTATTTGAACATTATAAGTTTACTGCCAGTGAAGGACAAGAGCCATTACGAGTTGATAAATTTTTAATGAATTTTATTGAAAATGCTACCCGAAATAAAATACAGCAAGCTATTAAAGCCGGTAATGTTTTGGTCAATGATACTATTGTAAAAGCAAATCATAAGATAAAACCCAACGATGTAGTTAGAGTTGTATTGGCACATCCACCACATGAAAATTTATTGGTTGCTGAAGATATTCCACTGGATATTATTTATGAAGATGATGATCTAATAGTTGTCAATAAGCCTGCGGGAATGGTTGTGCATCCCGGACATGGAAATTATAGTGGTACATTGGTAAATGGACTGATTTACCATGTAGAAAATTTACCTACAAATTCTAATGAACGCCCCGGACTTGTTCATAGAATTGATAAAGATACCAGTGGTTTATTAGTTGTTGCAAAAACGGAACAAGCTATGACACATTTGGCAAATCAGTTTTTTGACCGTACAACGGAGCGAAAATATCTTGCCTTAGCTTGGGGAAATATAGAAGAAGAGGAAGGCACAATTACAGGCAATATAGGCAGAAGTTTTAAAAATAGATTGCAAATGGATGTTTTCCCTGACGGGGAATATGGCAAACATGCAGTTACACATTATAAAGTTGTTGAACGATTCAGTTATGTAACCTTGGTAGAATGTAAATTAGAAACGGGCAGAACACATCAAATACGAGCGCATTTTAAACATATTGGTCATACCTTATTTAATGACGAACGTTATGGAGGAGAGCGAATTTTAAAAGGCACTACTTTTACTAAATACAAGCAATTTGTTGATAATTGTTTCAAAATATTACCACGTCAGGCATTACATGCCAAAACTCTAGGGTTTGAGCACCCTACTACCAAAAAATGGATGCAATTTGATTCAGAAATACCCGAAGATATACAACTCTGTCTAGAAAAATGGAGGAATTATACGGTACATCAAAAGGAATAAGTTTTTAGAAAATCAATCTAAAGATTCCCCTATCCCGAGTACTCGGGATACCTTAGGATTTCCGATTTCACCTTCCGCCTCTGGCGGAGAGAGGTGAAAACTTTCTCTGAAAGTTTTGAGTGAGATGTAATAAATATCCCGAATTCTCGGGACGATTTTTGTACCTTTTGGTCAAAACAAAACGATCGAACCCTATTCCCAATAGCTATCGGGATGTCTCGGGGATAGTTCGTTTTAAGAAATTTCTTTATTGCTCTCTTTTTCTTTCTCTCCATGCTTTCCAAGCACCTGTTGACCACAACGCCCAAACAATAAGTATAGGTTGAAAAAAAAGACGTATCAATCTGGCATTATCAGAATTTAATGCTGCACCAAAAGCATCTTTATTATTTAGATATTGCGAAATATTTCCAGGGAAGATCAATACAAAAAATAAAGCCAATGCCCAACCAACTTTTACGCGTTCTTTACTCCAAAAAAGCATTGCTATACCAAGAATTATTTCTATAATACCTGATAAAATAACGACTAGATCTTTACCTAAAGGTACCCAATCTGGTACTTGAGCTTGAAATTCTATTCTGTTAAATGTAAGGTGACTAATCCCGGCATATAAAATAAAACAAGCCAAAAGGATTCTAAAAATATTTTGAATGAGTGTAGTTTTTAGTTGCTTTTTCATTTAGTTGATTGATTTTATAGTGTTTACGATATAAATATATCAAATTTAATTTAAAAAGGATGGATTGAGGCTGACTTGACATACCATCAAGTGAAAATTTTCTAAAAATTCAAATGGACAATTATTGCTAGAAAATGGTTGTAATTTTATTCAGAAATATCTGAAGATATGCAAATGGCATACATACATCAAAAAAGAATGAATTTTGAGTTACACTTATCGTTCTATGTAAGCGTAGTTGCGAATTTTGAAGTATTTTCTTTTCAAATTATGACTAAGGTTTATTCAAAATAAACTTTAAACTTATCACTAAATCTACAATTACGTTTTGTTAGGCTTTCGTACTTGTTTTGTTTTGTAACGATATTTCAAGACGAGACACTATGCAAAAATAAAAGAGGCTATCAATAAAGGTAGCCTCTTATATTTTTTAATTGAACTCATCTTTAATAATATGATAGTTTATGTTGGGTTTTATTTATAAATTAATTCAAACCTGTCAAGATTCATTACTTTTGTCCAAGCTGAGATAAAATCTGTTACAAATTGCTCTTTAGAATCATCACTTGCATAATATTCTGCTAATGCTCTTAATTCAGAGTTTGAGCCAAATATTAAATCTGCTCTTGTAGCTGTCCATTTATTAGCTCCTGTTTTAATGTCTTTTCCTACAAATTCTTCTTTAGTGTCAGATGTCGCTTCCCATTCAACACTCATTCCTAATAAGTTAACAAAAAAGATGTTAGTAAGTTTGTCCTTATTTGCTGTAAATATTCCGTTTTTGCTTCCATCAAAATTTGCATTTAATGCTCGCATTCCACCAACTAATACTGTCATTTCAGGAGCAGTCAGTGTTAGTAATTGTGCCTTATCAACCAATAATTCTTCTGTAGAAATTGTGTATTTTGTTTTTAAGTAATTACGAAAACCATCTGCCATTGGCTCAAGAAGGTTAAATGAATTAATGTCTGTTTGTTCTTGAATAGCATCTGTACGACCTGAAATAAACGGTACTTTATAATTATAACCGGCATTGCTTACTGCTTTTTCTACTCCAACAGTACCTGCTAATACAATTAAATCTGCTATCGATACTTTTTTTGTAATTGATTTAGCATTGAACTTTTTTTGAATCTGTTCTAAAACAGTTAATACTTTTTTCAATTGTTTGGGATTATTTACTTCCCAGTTTACTTGTGGCTCTAAACGTATTCTTGCTCCATTTGCTCCACCTCTTCTATCTGAATTACGATATGTTGAAGCTGAAGCCCAAGCTGTAGATACCATTTCGTTAATTGTTAAATTTGAGCTTAAAATTTGTTTCTTTAAAGTCTGAATATCATTTTTAGTAATTTCTTGATAATCAGCCGTTGGAATTGGGTCTTGCCAAATCAATTCTTCTGTTGGTGCTTCTGGTCCTAAATAAGTAGATTTTGGTCCCATATCTCTATGTGTTAATTTAAACCACGCTCTTGCAAAGGCTTCATCAAAAGTATCTGGATTTTTATAAAATTCTCTTGATATTTTTTCATAAACAGGGTCGAATCTTAATGCTAAATCGGTAGTAAACATTCCGGGCTTAACCATTTTATCTGAATCAAAAGCATCTGGAACCATCATTTTAGGATTTTTAGGTTCCCATTGATGCGCACCTGCCGGGCTCTTTGTTAATTCCCATTCGTTTTCAAATAAATTAAAAAAGAATAAATGACTCCATTTTGTAGGAGTAGATGTCCATACCACTTCTAAGCCAGATGTAATTGCATCTGATCCTTTACCAGATTTATAATCACTTTTCCAGCCGAAACCTTGTGCTTCTATATCAGATGCTTCTGGGTCTGACCCTACGTGAGACACACTAGTAGCTCCGTGTGCTTTGCCAAGCGTATGACCGCCTGCAATTAGCGCTACAGTTTCTTCATCATTCATTCCCATTCTTCCAAATGTTTCGCGAATATCTTTTGCAGCTAGAAGCGGATCTGGATTACCGTTTGGTCCTTCTGGGTTTACGTAAATCAATCCCATTTGAACAGCTGCTAAAGGGTTTTCAAGTTTTCTATCTCCAGAATAACGTTTACTGTCGTCTAGCCATTTTTCTTCAGCTCCCCAATATACATCTTCATTTGGTTGCCAGACATCTTCTCTTCCACCTGCAAAACCAAAAGTTCTAAACCCTGTAGATTCAAGAGCAACGTTACCTGTGATAATCATTAAATCTGCCCATGAAATTTTATTACCATATTTT
Organism: uncultured Flavobacteriaceae bacterium; assembly: GCA_964463085.1. Lineage (GTDB taxonomy): Bacteria > Bacteroidota > Bacteroidia > Flavobacteriales > Flavobacteriaceae > Aureibaculum. The sequence continues at coordinate 21,558 of CAYXAZ010000045.1, forward strand.
TTCTTTATTGGCCAAAGCAATCTTCTTGCCTTATCTAAATTAGCATTATCAGGCCAACTATTTTGTGGTGCAAAACGTTGTTGAGCAGACCTAGAACCTCCACGACCATCACCTGAACGATAAGTTCCTGCATTATGCCAAGCCATTCTAATAAATAAACCTGCGTAACTTCCATAATCTGCTGGCCACCAATCTTGAGAATCTGACATAAGTGCACGTAGATCTTTTTTTAACGCTTTATAATCCAAACTTTTAAACTCTTTTACATAATCAAATTCCTCATTCATAGGATTTGTTAATGTAGAGTGCTTTCGTAGTAAACCTAAATTCAATCTATTAGGCCACCAGTCGCTATTAGAAGCGTCTCTTTTATTTAAGTGACTTTTCTTAGTATTGGTTGCTCCTGAAACTGTGTCTGTTGTTTTGTTACTATTTTCATTTTTGCAAGCTGCAAGAAATAATAACAAAATGATAAATGTTGTTAATTTTTTCATTTTTAAATATTTTTATTTATGAATGGTACAAATATATAAACCATTGCCATATAAATCAAATTAATAAATTCTATATTTGTATATATAAAATCTATATTAATGACTATACAACAACTAGAATATGTAATTGCCTTAAATACTTATAGGCATTTTGTAACCGCTGCCAAAAAATGTTTTGTAACTCAACCAACAATAACTATTCAAGTAAAAAAGTTAGAAAACGAAATAGGTTTTTCTATTTTTAATAAAAGTAAATCTCCTTTTGAACCAACCGACTTAGGGGTAATGTTTATAAAAAAAGCCGAAATAATTTTACGTGAAGTAATTGATTTAAAAAAAATGGTGAGTAAAGAATTAGATAATATAGATGGTAGTTTTAAAATTGGCGTAATTCCAACAATTTCTCCATATCTAATTCCATTAATTTCAGGCTCTTTTTCTAAGAAATATCCAAATACTATTCTAAAAATTGATGAAATGCAAACTTCTAATATTATTTCAGCATTACAAAAAAAAGAAATAGATATTGGAATATTGGTTACTCCATTGAATGAACCATTTATTAGAGAAATAAAACTGTATAATGAGCCATTTGTATTTTATGGACAAAAAAGAGACTTTATTGAAAGTAAGAAAACTATCTCAGCAAAGGAAATTGAAAAATTGGATAATGTATGGCTTTTGAAAAGCGGACATTGTTTTAGAAATCAAGTTTTAAATATATGTAATAATTCAAATAATAATAAAAATATTAAATTTCAGAGTGGTTCAATTGAGGCTTTAAAAAAAATGGTTGATAATTATGGAGGGTTTACATTAGTACCTGAAATGGCAATTAACAAAAATGATACTGGCTGTAATATTCAATTTACTGAACCCAAACCAGTAAGAGAAGTTAGTATTGTTATACACCATTCTTTTTATAAAGATGCTTTGATAGATGCCTTAAGATTAGAAATTTTAGATAAAACACCTAAAGAATTTGTCAAAAACAAGAGGTTCATAAAAATTAATTGGAGGTAATTTCTTGAACTCAGAGGTGATGTTTTGTATGAAGCCTGGTGTTAAGATATAGTTCCTGTCTCAATGAACTATATCAAATTGATAAGCGACTTCGATGAAATTAAGTTAAGATGCAACTAAACTAACAGCTAGACATCTATAATCGATTTAGTCTATTCCATTATAAATTATTATTGGTATAAACAATTTGAAGATAATTGCTTTAAGGTATTACCACGTCAAGCATTACATGCCAAAACATTAGGTCTTGAACACCCTACTACTAAAAAATGGATGCAATTTGATTCTGAAATACCTGAAAATATGCAACTTTGTTTAGAAAAATGGAGAGGCTATACTGTACATCAGAAGAGTTGATTGAGAGGTTTTCTCATTAAGAATAGTAATGGTATATTTTTTATAAGACCCTTATTTCAGGGATTTATCTTTTAATTGAGAATTAATAATTGGAAAATTGCAGTTATATTTTTTCAAAAGATCATTCATTAGATTAATAAGCCAGCTTGGTGAATTTGGAGAAATATATATTTCATCAATTAAGTCAATAAGATCAACATCTATGAACTTTCCATCTAGGTATTTTTTATCATTAAGCTCTTCATTATTTAAGTCAATCATTAACCTAAGCTCCTGTTCGTATTCGTAACTCTTAAGTTTTGTATGGAATGGTGTAGCAGGATTTGTTATCAGTAAATCGTCATCAAAATCTGCGTAAATCATTTTTGCGGCTTTTATATATTGATTCACATTCAAAAAAGCTTTTTTCATTTTTTTTAAACTCGTCTTAATTGCGATACCTTCATTTGTTTTTAAATATGAATTCCACATGGCTGCAGATTCATAATTGTTTATATGCCAACAATTAACACAAATAGATTTTCGCATTGAAAGTGTAACTTTCTCTAAATCTTCATAACCCCATGGAAAAAAGTTTTTCTTTTTTTCAAATGAGTTACGTAATGAATTAAACCAAGTTCCTTCAAACTCATCACCCAAATAAGAAATTTTGCTAAAGAATATTTGAGATTTTACTATCAGGCTAACAAATTGAGAGAAATTCATGTATCTCCATAGACCGATTTCCTCATTTGGAGGAATTGCGAACGTATCATCTATATAAATAGGCATTTAGAATATGTAATTAAATTATCAAAGTTTCAATTTTAAGCTTGGTGGAGTTTCAATTCTGTTTAGCAATATATAAAGAAGTTAACTGAAAATCAATTAAAAATAAACTAAACTTTTTCTACTATTACTTTTATCAATATAACTATAAATTTAAAATAATATAAAATTTGACAATTCCTTTTTTTGAATTGTACTTTTATGCTGTCATTCCTGTCCCGAGTCTTCGGGAGCAGGAATCCATAAACAAATCAACATTAAGCAATGAAAATAGTAATTTCACCGGCAAAATCATTAGATTACGAATCTAAAGTACCGACAGCTAAACATACTCAAGCTGTTTTTTTAGAGCAATCAGAAAAATTGGCAGGAGTTTTAAAAAAGAAAAGCGTAAAACAATTATCTAAATTGATGAATATTTCTGATAATTTAGGTCGACTGAATTTTGAACGCAATCAACAATGGAGTTTACCTTTTACATTAGACAATTCACGTCAGGCTATTTTTGCTTTTAAAGGAACGGTATATGAGGGTTTGGATGCATATACCATTCCACTAGATAAATTAGATCAACTACAAGATAAATTACGTATTCTATCCGGTCAATATGGTATTTTAAAACCGTTAGATCTGATGCAGCCTTATCGATTGGAAATGGGTACAAAACTAAAAGTGGGCAGAAAAGACAATCTCTACCGGTTTTGGGACACTGCAATTACCGATACACTTAATAATGAATTAACAGATGATGAACCTTTTATAAATTTAGCAAGTAATGAATATTTTAAAGTAGTAAAACCTAAATTATTGAAAGTCCCGATAATTACTCCGGTTTTTAAAGATTACAAAAACGGAACATTAAAAATGATTGCTTTTTTTGCTAAAAAAGCACGTGGAATGATGGTGCGTTATATTATTGATAATGATATAGAAGTTGCCGAAGACCTTAAAGGTTTCAATATTGAGGGTTATGCTTTTGATACGAATTTATCTACAGAAACGGAATTTGTGTTTACACGATGAAGATAATTGCATGTCAACAAATTACTTTTGATAGGTGAAATAGAACGCAGATGACACTGATTAAGCAGGTTTTCGCTGATTTATTAATAAATATCCGCGTAGATCATAAAAGATCAGCGTCATCTGCGTTCTATTTGAAAAATGGTCATAGGTTAAAACACTACTTTCCTGCCACAATGTCATTTCAAATTTCCTGATTTCTGCCAAAACCTCGTAAAATACCTGTTGGCATAGTCATTGACTATTTATTTGCGGAGTTTAAAAATTAAAAACGAAAAATCTAAAACATATATTATGAGTAAAATTATAGGAATAGATTTAGGAACAACCAACTCATGTGTTTCTGTAATGGAAGGAAATGAGCCGGTGGTAATTCCTAATGCTGAAGGAAAAAGAACAACACCTTCTATTGTAGCCTTTGTTGAAGGAGGTGAACGTAAGGTTGGTGATCCTGCAAAACGTCAAGCGGTTACAAATCCTACTAAAACAGTGTATTCTATCAAACGTTTTATGGGTAACAAATATTCTGAATCTAAAAAAGAAGCAGAACGTGTACCTTATAAAGTAGTAAAAGGGGATAATGATACCCCAAGAGTAGATATTGATGGTCGTTTATATACACCACAAGAAATTTCTGCAATGATATTGCAAAAAATGAAAAAAAC